>NZ_CP010546.1:600000-817207 GCF_001272835.1 Mycoplasmoides pneumoniae FH | reverse complement strand
ATACCGGAATAATACTAAATAAATATTAGAATTTAAGCAAACTTATACGCGCGCATATGATTATTTCTTTTGTTAATAACAAAGGTGGCGTTTTAAAAACAACCATGGCCACTAACGTTGCTGGTTCGCTTGTAAAGTTGTGCCCTGAACAACGGAAAGTTATTTTAGACCTTGATGGTCAGGGCAACGTTTCAGCCTCTTTTGGACAAAATCCAGAAAGATTAAATAACACCTTAATTGATATTTTGTTAAAAGTGCCTAAGTTTAACGGCGCCAACAGTTCAATTGAAATTGATGACTGTTTGTTGCCCGTTTATGAAGGACTAGACATTTTGCCTTGTAACTTTGAGTTAAATTTTGCGGACATTGATATTGCTCGCAAAAAGTACAAGGCTTCTGATATTGCGGAAATAGTTAAACAACTCACCCGCAGGTATGACTTTGTTTTACTAGACACACCGCCTAACATGGCTACCTTGGTCTCCACAGCCATGAGCCTCTCTGATGTGATTGTGATCCCGTTTGAACCTGATCAATACTCTATGTTGGGTTTAATGCGGATTGTCGAAACGATTGATACTTTTAAGGAAAAGAACCCCAACTTAAAAACCATTTTGGTACCAACCAAGGTCAATATGCGCACCAGATTACACAATGATGTGATTGAGTTGGTGAAATCAAAAGCGCACAAGAACAACGTTGCTTTTTCAGAACACTTTGTATCTTTAACATCTAAGTCATCTGCTGCTGTTGGTTATGAAAAGTTACCTATCTCTTTGGTATCACCAACATCCAACAAGAAGTACCAAACTGAATATTTAGAGATTACTAAAGAAATTCTTAACCTAGTCAACCATGGCCATCAGTAAAAAGAAACGCTTCTTCTTTGACCTAGCTCAGGATGAAGATGATGCAGAAACTGTTCAAGAAGTTAAAAAGGTAGAACAACAATTAAAACTAGAACCGGTTGTCCAACCCCAACATGATCTAACTAACCAAACTAAAGCAAATCAATCTAGTCAAGACAGAAAGTTCTTTTCTAAGGACATGCCCCAGTTTGATTTTGGACCATTACTCAAGTTTGGCGATGAGTTTGTGAAATCCTTTAACCAGTTTCCCAAACAAGAACCACAAACTTCAACCCAACCAGTTAATGTGCAACCGCAATCAGAACCAACTAACTTTAATAATCAGGTTCCAACCCAACCAGTTCACCAAACTGCAGAAGTGCACTTAAATGAGTTTCAACAACCTACAACCACTAACTTTAATCAACAACCAGTAGCTACATCTAATATTCAGGTGGAGGCTACGCAACCAATTGTGGAACCTGTTCCCCAACCAGAACCACAACCAGCGGTTGAACAGCCACAAGTTAAGCAGACTACTCGCCCATCTAATAAATTGCAGGAAGAAGAAAATCTACCACCACCAAAGGCGAAAGTGCCCGGTATTATTCCCTTAGAACGGCAAGAACGCTTAACCACCGGGGTGCACTTTTATACGAGTACCCGTGTTTGGAATAAGGTTAAGCGTTATGCTAAAGCGGTTAACATTCCGATTTCGCGGATCTTAACGATGATTCTTGATCAGGTAATAGAAGAGTAATGGAACAATTTAGTGCTTTTAAACTTCTTTTAAAAAAGCAATACGAAACTACTTTAGGTTTTTATGACAAGTACATTAAGAATCTTAAACGGTTTGCTTTAAAAAATAATGTCCTTTTTGTGATTGTGGACAATGAGTTTGCCCGTGAAACCCTCAATAGCAACCCTGATATTGTCGGGTTAGCTAGCAAACTGTACGATGACATTAGAGCAGTTCGGTTTGTCAACGAACAGGACTTCTTTATCAATTTAGCCAAACTAGAGGAAGATAACCGCGAAACGCTTTACCAAAGTTCGGGGCTAAGCAAAAACTTTACCTTTAAAAACTTTGTGGTTGGTGATGGCAACCGCCGGGTTTATGAAGCGGGTGTACGGATTAGCGAAACTCAGGACGCTGATTTCTCCCCCTTATTTATCTATGGGGAGACTGGTCTGGGTAAAACCCACTTACTCCAAGCGATTGGGAATGATAAGTTCTTCCACTTTCCCAACGCTAAGGTAAAGTATGTGGTATCGAGTGACTTTGCCCAGGAGGTTGTCAATGCCTTTTACCAAAAGGACAAGGATCAAGGCATTGAAAAGCTCAAGGCTGCTTACGAGTCATTGGATTTACTCTTAATTGACGATACTCAGATCTTCGGGAAAAAGGAAAAAACCTTAGAGATCCTCTTTTCCATCTTTAATAACTTAGTAAGTAAGGGCAAGCAAATTGTGTTTGTGTCCGATAAAACCCCCGATGAGTTGGCCAACATCGATCCACGGATGGTATCACGCTTTAAATCGGGACTCTTGTTAAAGATTGAAAAACACAATTTGAGCTCCCTGTGTGAAATTTTGGCCGTTAAGCTCAAAGAAAAGGATCCCAACATCCAAATTACCAATGAAGCACGCGAAAAGGCAGCGCAAATATCTGGTAACGATGTTCGTTCTTTAAACGGGATTGCGACTAAGTTGCTGTTTTATGTCAAAACAACTAAGCAAAACCTGATTAACAACGACAATCTAAAGGAAATCCTGTTTGAGGAATTTGAGAAGTTCCACAAAAAGAGCTTTGATCCTTATTTATTAATAGAAAACGTTTGCCGCCGCTTTAATGTACCGGTGGACAGTGTTTTGTCTGAGAACCGTAAAGCAGAGTTAGTTCGTGTTCGTGACGTTTGTAACTATCTTTTAAGGGAAAAGTACAAGATGCAGTTCCAACAAATAGGCAAAATTTTTAAAAGGAACCACTCTACAGTGGTGGCTGCAGTTAAAAGGGTTGCTAAAATGATTGAGAAGGACGACTCCCTCCAAGACATTATCACTTCCTTGGTAATTTAGTCCTTTTATAATTCTTTAAGTGTTTAATTGAAACTGGCCTGTCCCGTTGTTAAACCTGACATGTTTCAATGTCTTTAAATGCTAAAAATAAACGAAGCCTCGATTATTGTTTGCAATGACCCGATTTTTGTCAAAGTAAAAAAGCGTCAAAGCTAATCGTTAAGTTAAATAAGAAGCACCCTAAAAGACGGCACTACAAAGACCCTGAGGCTAAACATTACGATGTTTTGTTCAAGGGCGTTTGTAAGGCAGTGACCAATGGGATCACAAACCAGTTAATCTGTGATCACATTGATCTCAAAATTGCCCCTGGGGAGTTTGTGGTTATTTTGGGTAAATCTGGTTCTGGTAAGACTAGTTTACTCTCTTTAATCTCCGCCCTAGACCGACCTACTAGCGGGGTGAGTTTTGTGTGTGGTAGGAGTACTATTTGTTGTAATGATGCCCAATTAACATCACTACGGAATAAAAACGTAGGTTATATATTCCAACAGTATGGCCTTTTAAGGGATCTGAACGTTGATGACAACATTAAACTGGCAGTTCCCTTTAAAAAGCGCCATAACAACAATTTGGAAGAGCTGTTAGAGCGGTTGGAGCTCAAAGAGCACCGTAATAAAAAGATTACCAAGCTCTCTGGGGGACAACAACAACGGGTAGCAATTGCGCGGGCACTAATCAAAGAGCCGCGTATTTTATTTGGTGATGAGCCAACTGGTGCTGTTAACGTGGATATTTCCAAAAAGATCCTCCAGTTCTTTGTGGAGTATAACCGCGATAAGGGCACTACTATAGTATTAGTTACCCACAATGAAAAGATTGTGGAGCTAGCTAAACGGGTCATTAAGATCCACGATGGCAAGATTGTGGCTGATTATCTTAACCAAAGACCCAAGACTATTAACGAAATTAACTGAGTTTAAACTAAATGTTTTCGTTTTTTAAACAGATCTTTAAGTCACTCAAAAAGTTCTTCTTTTTACTTTTTGGGATTATTTTCGTCCTTTTCAGCATTATCTTCCTGGAAACGTCGATTCTTCAGTTAAGTAATAACCTTGTTAATACTTATACTGCCCTTGTTCAAAAAACGAATTCTTCTGACATAGTAGCACCGGCTATCTTTAAAGAAAGTAGTCCGGTGTATAAAACGGAACTTAAAGAAGAAAAAAGACATTTTTCCAAAATCAAGTTAACCGAAAAGAAGATTAACTTTATCTGGCCCTACCAAGAATCTGATTTTGGGAGTGATTCTGAAAAGAAAGATTCAACCACCAAATCATCAGATAATAACCCACGAAAAGGTGATGTTAACGATAAAGACAAACTCTTTTTAGCTCGTAAAAGAGGCATTTTGAAAGCTTACGGGGAAGCCAACATTGCCGAAAAACGGATCTATAAGGGTTTAGCTGTTTCCTTTCAAAATACCTATTCTTTTACTGGAACCGATCAAGAAAGTAATAACTTAAACCAAAATACGGTTTCCGATCCCCAAAACCTGATTTATGACAAAGAAGGTAACCTTTTAGGTTACTTTGTCGATGGTTTAATTCTGGATGGGATTCCCCTGCGCGCTGGGATTGCTCGCTTTCCTGGTGATAAAGGGAAGGGTGAGGATAAGAAAACTACTAAAAAAGAATCAGAAATCAAGCAAGCGAGTAGTGCCACAACAGTTTTACAACCGTTAGCAGCTCAGGCCAAGATGACTGATGCTAAAGAAACCACAAATAACGAGGAGCCCAAAAAAGATAGTAATGTAGAAGAACAATACACTACCAATAATAAAGACAAAGTTTGGTTTAAAAGTGATGAAACTCAAGCTGGTAGTAGCAGTGGAGAAAGCGAAACCAGTAAACTAAGTACCTCTTATCTATTTACCGGAGGGCAAGAAGCTGCTAACTGGTTTCCCAATCTGTACGCTAATGTACCTATTGTGCTCCCGATTAGTCCGGGTTCCCAGTTTTGGTTAGAGACTAATCCCTTTAAAGAAATAATAGAGGTCTTCCAAAAAGAAAAAGAGGAAAAAGAAAAACAATCTTTCTCCTTAACTTTTACTTTAGATACAAGTAAGTTATCTCATTTAGATAAGGAAGAATTTGACTGATTAGAAAAGCAAGCAGAAACTATTTCTAGCGGTTCTTCCTTTGGTGACTATAACCTCAAGAAGAAGATTAATAGCCTCAAATCGTTTGAGCTTAACATCAATAAGGACTGGCTCAAAAATAAGGTTAAAGCCGAAAAGGAAACGATCTTAGATTCTTTACCGGGGTTTAGTAATAGTGATAAGAATACGATTTTTAGTACACAATCAGGCGATGCTAAGTCTGGCACTCAGAGCAATCCCTCTAGCTTGATTGCACTTCGCTCTTCTGTTTCTTTCAAGCCGCAATTACAACAAACGAACGTTGCGTTGGCTCAGCAACAACAAGATAAGCAGGAAAGTAGTGCAGATGACGGTGTAAAAGATCCAACTTTTAGTGATGTCCAAACTGAATTCGACAAAATTGGCACCGAAAACCACACTCCGCAAAAGAATTTAAATAACGTTTATGCTGCCCTTTTACACCAATGAAAAAGCATCTTCCAGGAAGACCTGGTGAAGAAGGTCACCGCGTTATTAGAAAAATACCGCGATGCCTTCTTAAAGGCGAAAGCCTTAAAGGAATTGGAGTTTTCCCGGCAAAACTTAGCGATTGCTACCAATGTTAGCTCCGAAGAATCCGCTTCCTTCTTGGTCTCCAATAAGGATTCCCAGAAGTACAACGACCTTTCTATTATTGAAGGGATTGACTTTAAGTCTTGGCTTGCCAAGGAAAAAAGCAATCCTTTAGACATGGTATATGGGGGCAAGAGTAACAGTGAAGGCTTCTTGGAAAAGGTTGAGTATGAGTTTAAGCCTACTCAAACAGATGAAAAGAAAAAAGCAGCAGCCAAAACTACGCAAGGCACAACGGACTCTTTAACCCAGTTAGCAGATGCATCTTCTTCCTCCAGCTCCTCTTCAACTGGTGATACTAAGAGTACTTCTACCAAATTCCAAATCTACCCCAAACTAGCTAACATCTTAGCCCAAGCCCAACTCCCCGAGGCTTCCAGTATTCCTGATACCTTAACCAATGCCATTAAGCAGTGGTCTACATTAGATAAAAAAGGCTTTGAGGCTTTAGATGATACAGGTAAGAGTAAAGCCGCTAACAACTATGTTGCTTTATTGAGTTACTTTACCCCGGAGTTTCAAGATCCGAATGAACTGGTAGTAACTAACCGCCAAAAGTTAGATATCCCGATTATCTTTAAAAACGGGGTTAACCCGTTAACACTACCCACCGACCAACAGTCCTTGGTAGTCCAAACCCCGGAAGCCCACGGTGCGGTGGTATCCCAGCAATGGTTATTTAAACACGACAAGGAAGTATTACCTTTAGAAGGGGAATACTCCTGAAAAGAAGCGTTAGAAAACCCGAAGAATTTACCCAACTGGTTAAATGACTTACCGGACAAATACAAGTTCTCAATTAACGGGTTAACCTTTGCCATTCTAGGGGTTGGGGAGTCGGTAGAAACCGGTTATCCGGTATTGTCCACAAACTCACCGCTGCCCAACTCCCAGGATGAAGGCTTAATCTTTCTCAATGAGCAGGGATACCGCAGTGTCTTGTTTGCTGTGCCTGCTGCTAGTGAGGAGAACTACTACGCCTTTAAGTCGGATGACATTAAAGCGAAGTTCCCTGGCCAAGATCCGATCCAGGTGGTGGCCTCTAAGTTAAAGGGCTATCTCAACGTCCCTGACAGTGATCTCGCCTTTAACGTTAAGGACATCTCCAAGTTCCAGTACTTAACTACAGCCCGGAACTATTTCCCGGACTTAGTGCAGAACTATTTAGCCATTGCCAGTGTGGTCATTGCGGCCTTCTTATCCATCTTGGCCTTATACCTCACCATTCTCTTAATTAAGTCTTTTATTAAGAAGAACCAAACGGAGTTCTCAATTATCCGCGCTGGTGGGTTCTCCACAGCCAAGTTTATTGCCGGCATGAGTGTGTTTGCCGGCATAGTAGCCTTGGCCTCATCCTTCTTTGGGGTCTTATTTGCCTTCCTTTTAGAAAGACAAGTTAAGGGGATTATCTCCAGGTATTGGTTTATAGCCCTACCGGCCAACAGCTTTAACTGGATTTCCTTCTTTGGATCAATGCTGTTGATCTTTGTGATCTTCCAGTTTATTAGCTGAATAGCCTTTAAACAGCTCTTTAGTAAACCGGTTAATGTCCTGATTGACCAGGGTAATGAAACCAAGTTCTCGGTCTTCTTGCACTTATTAAAGCGCAAGAGTTACACCATGACTCCCTTGGGTAAATTCCGGGTGTCCTTGATTATTTCCCGGTTATCGCGGTTATTTACCTATGTGGGGTTAAGTTCGATTGCCCTGCTTTTAATTGGGATTGCCGGTACCATCCCGCAAAAGTTTGGGGCAGCGCAGTCCAACACCGTTTTAAACCGCAACTTTAACTATAGGTTGAACTTGCAAACCCCCACAGAACAATCCGGCTGGTATGCAATCCAACCCTACTCCCGGTTTGGTCAAACTGATGATAGTTTGGGGATTAAGGCCTTGTATAAAGATAAGGGTGATCAAATTCAGCAACAGCAACAGCAGCAACAACAGCAAGGCAACGACAAAGAACACCCATACAACCTCAAAGAGTTAAAGATTAGTGATAGGGGCGGAAACCCAATCAAGCATAATGGTAAGGAAATCGAACTCGGTAACCTCCTTCTCCCAAGTTTTGGTGGTGCCCAACAATTAAACACTGACGAAAACTTCTTCCGTCATGCTTCGTTGTCGAAGTGGCTCATTGACTTCCCAATTCGCGTTGGTGGTGCCAACATTAACCCGTGGGAAATTGTCGAGAAGTCCATTCCTAAACAAATTACCCAATTGTTATCGGCTTCCAGTGACCAGTTTTTAATTGCGGTTCTTACTGATGACTACTTTAATAACCTCAACAATAATGGTTTCTTAACCCGCAACCCTCGGACTAACTTTATTCAGTTGGATGCCGCTAGGGTATTAACCCAGATTAACGTCTTCAATCCTGGTGGAGTTAAATTTAACGAACAATTCCTTAAATTCCTTACTAAGGTCTATGGTGATCCGGAGTTGTCCTACCAAGACTCGAAGTTAACGTACGGGATTGTCCCGGTTGATCCACAAATAGAGGAGACATACACCTATGTTCAAGGACCATTTGGTTTTAAGGAAACCGAGTTGAATCCTGATTCCCCTTACACCTTAACGGGAATTAGTCCCGATTCCAAGTTTGTCAACCTCACTGACAGCGGTGGTAACTCCTTGAGGAGCTTAATTAGCTCTGACAGTGAGATGAATGTCATTGTCAACGCTGGCTTTCAGTACGCTAATAACACCAAGATCGGGGACTTCATCTTTATTCAACCCAAGAACACTGCGACCCGCTATTCAGAGAAGTTCTTAAAGAGCCCACCTAAAACACCAACCGTGAAGTTCCGGGTTGTCGGGGTATCTACCGATGCCTTTGGCCAAGAGTTGTATATTAACCAAAACATTGCCAACCGCTTGTTAAAGCTCAATGGCTTTGATGGCCGCGGGGTCATTAAGGATGTGGTGAAGGACGGCCAATCCACCGATGATAGCGGTGGTACTTCGTCTGGCGGTGGCTCTTGTGGGGGTGGAAGTACCTCTTCTACCACCAAAGACAAGTACAAGATTGAGTACGTCAAGCCAACTGGTTATGTTCCCTTTAACGGGGTCTTCTCCAAGGAACTCAACCCTTCTTTGGTAAGTAAAGCGCTAGTACTTAACTCCAACATTGGTGTCTGGGGTAACTTTACGGATTTTGGTAATAACTTTACTAACCTCGTTAAGGGTAAGGAAAACAAGATTATTACCTCAATCTTACCAAGTGATCCGGATATCTTAAAGCAGTTGGCTAAGGAAAAGGGTGAGAATGGTGTGGATAGCATGACCTATGAAAACCTCAGAAAAAAGGTTATCGAAAAATATACGAGCGAATGATCTTCAACTCAATCATTAGCTAGTGGTGCTAGAGGTATCTTTGGCGATAACATCATGGTGCCAGCTCTCAAATTAGATGCCGCTGGTGCTAGTGCTCAAATTATCAGGAATAATGCTGAGGTGTTGTTTAATACCGTGAACCAAGTTGATGGGTTCTTGTTGGGCACCATTATTCCCTTTATCTTTATTACCTGTGTGGTCTTGGGGATCTCGATGTTAGAGGAAATGAAACGGATCTTTATTTCCTTAAAATCGATTGGTTACAAAGATAGTCAAAACTTAGTTAGTCTCTTGTGCTTCTTTATTCCCGCTTTTGTACTTTCGTTATTAATCTCGATTGCTATCTTAGCTGGGTTACTAGTAGGAGTACAAGCCCTAGTCTTTGGGGTTGCCCAGGTCTTTTTAACCAACGTGTTTGAATTCTTACCTTACATGGTGGGGATAGTCCTGTTTGGTGCTACCATCTTTGTAATAGGTTCTTACTTCTGAATTAAACTGCGTTCAGCGGAACTAAAGGAGGGCTTCTAGGATGAAAGATACAGAAAAGAAAACCGAGAAAGAACTTGTCTGGGACGAGTGTGTTGATATATTAGAAAACGTTAAGGCCAACAGCTTTAAGGCCACCTTTGAGTATTATTTAGCATCAGACAAGAAAACAAAGAAGGCCAAACCCGCTAAGGTGAAAAAAGTTAAGGAACCGAAGGCGAAAGCAGTTAAACCGGAACAAGTTAAACCCACGAAGACCACCAAGGCACCTAAACCCAAAAAACCGAAAAAGCAGGGTGGGTTGATCTCCCAGTGAAAGGAAAAACTGGAAGCCCCCTACCGCACTCCTTATGTCGAGCAAAAACAAGGGATGGTGATCTCGATTGACAAGATGTGAAAGCACGTTCACGGGGAGGACTCCAAGGAACAGATTGCTATCTTATCCGATGTTTCTCTAGAAATCGGTTATGGGGAAATTGTGATTATTTTAGGTCCATCAGGTTCGGGGAAAACTACCCTTTTAAACCTAATAGGCGGTTATGACTCAATTTCTTTGGGCAGCTGTGTGGTGGCCAATTGTCCCTTGGAAAAATGTACCACCGAACAGCTCTTAACTTACCGCAAGTTAAACCTGGGTTATGTGTACCAACGCTATAACCTCATAGAACTCTTAAGTGCGTATGACAACATTGCCATCTCGCAAAACCTAATTCCTAAAGAACAACGCCACTTAGACATCGAGGAGTTAGCGGCTAAACTCGACATTAAGGAAATCTTGTACAAGTTTCCGTACGAGATGTCGGGGGGTCAAAAGCAACGGGTGGCGATTGCCCGTGCCATTATTAAAGAACCGCGCTTGTTGCTCTGTGACGAACCTACGGGGGCTTTAGACAGTAATTCAGCCGAAAACATTATTGCCTTATTACAAGCAATCAATAAGGAATATAAGCAAACTATTCTAATGGTGACCCACGATGAAACGTTAACGCGGATCGCTAACAGGATCATTAAGATCTCCGATGGTAAGATAGTGTCTAACGAATTGGTGCGTCCTTTATCTTAGTTATAATACTTAGCGCTGTATCATGAAACGTACATATCAACCAAGTAAATTAAAGCGAGCAAAAACCCATGGCTTTTTAGCTCGCATGGCCACTGCTTCTGGTCGTAAAGTATTGAAGTTAAGAAGAAAAAAACAACGCGCCCAACTCACCGTATCCAGTGAGCGCTAAGACCAAGCACCACCTCCGTGATCGTAAAGTATTTGCTGCCCTTCTAAGGAGTAAAAGACGCTTCTTCTCGACCTTTTTGATGGCCTACTTTATGCCGAACCGCGTCCGCACTTGAAGGGCAGCGGTTTCGATATCAAAGACCAAATACAAGTTAGCGGTTGAGCGCAACTTAATTCGACGGCAAGTTAAAGCGATCATGCGGGAACAGTTTTGCAATTTAAACGCTGTTGATGTTTTGGTTATTATTAATCAAGGCTTCCTTGAATTAACATTTAAAGAAAAGCAAACGATCTTTTTAAACCTTTGCCAAAAGCTCCAAGAACTCGATGCCCCTAAACCTAAATAAGAAGCATAAAGAGCTCAAAACCACCTTTAACCCTTTTTGATCAGCGGCCGTTGTTAACGAAAAGAACGGCCTCAAAAATCTCAAAAAGGCCTGGGGCATTATCTTTAAAGTCCTTAAAGTAGCGATCTTTATCTTTTTAACCATAGTAGGTTTATGGGGTTGTACCCAAACCCTAGCACAGCCCTGAACGGGAACCAACCAACTGTTAGGTTCGGGGTTAGAAATTGGTTATAACTTTGGTACTACGGGGGACTACCGGTATGACTTGCAGTCCAATAATGTGGGGCCCTACTTTACCTTTAGTGACTATACCTTAGCGTATGGTCCCTTTTATGGTTGGTTTGTCTGACCAGCATCGCAAATAGTGTTGCCGATTATGTACGCTACCAGGGTTCCTCTAGGTAGCGGTCCGGAATTGGGCTTCAACATGATCTTGTCTTTGATTGTGTTGTTGTTCCTAGTACGGTTAATTACCATAGTGATTACCCTCAACTCCACGCTGGCGTTAGAAAAAATGAACGAGGTCCAGGGCAAATTAGCAGAAATTAATGCCAAGTACAAAGGGGCGTTGGACTTACAGAGCAAACGCAACCGCCAGATGGAGATCATGTCCTTGTACAAGAAGCACAACATTAAGTCTTCTGCTTCCTTTGTTCAGGTCTTTGTTACCTTACCCATCTTCCTCATTATTTACCGGATTGTCACGACTTTAAGACCAATTAAAGCGATTATCCTGTTTAACTTCTGGGACTTATCTAAGGTACCGTTAACGGAAATCTTCTCGAACTTTACCAGTACCGGGTGAACCTTTATTATCTTCTTAATCATTGTTTTACCAGTGCAATTTATCTCGCAAAAGTTGCCCCAAATTTGGGCTAGCAAACGCAATGAGAATGCTAAAGCGCATTCGCAAAAGAGCATTGAACAGCTCAATAAAACAAAGCGAATGCAGTTAATTTTCTACTTTGTGTTTGCTGTTATTACGGCTTTTAGTGCCGCTGGTGTGGGTGTGTACTGGTTCTTAAATGCCTTGTTTACCTTACTCCAGTCTTATCTAACCCACCTCTTTATTGTTAAAAGGCGTACCAGAAGACGGTTAACGTATTCCAAATTAGAACAAATGTTAGAACGTGAATAGTTTTTATCCTTCACGCAAATTAGGGCAAAACTTTACGGTTGACCAGAGTGTAATTGCCAAAACCTGTCGGTTAATTAAGAGTCTCAACCCAACGGCCTTAATTGAAGTGGGGCCGGGTAAGGGAGCGTTAACCAAGGCTTTACTCAAGTTACAACTACCATACCATGGCATAGAGTTGGATAAACGCTTAGCGGAATACCTCTTGGTCAACGAAATCTTAACTGAAGAACAACTAACCATTGGTGATGCCTTAAAACAAAACTTGGATCAGTATTTTCCTGACACTATACCTTTGCTTTGTGGCAACATTCCCTACAGTATTAGCTCCCCTTTGATTGCTAACTTTTTGGCTTCCAAACTACAACAATTTGTGCTGGTGTGCCAGTGGGAGTTTGGTCAAAGGTTAGTAGCACCGGTAAATTCGCCTAACTATAGTGCCTTTGGTGTGTTTTGCCAATACCATTTGCAAATTAAATCAGTTTTTAAAATTGATAAGGTTGCTTTTAAGCCCAAGCCCCAAGTGGATTCGGTGTTAATGTTGTTAAAAAAGAAACCCCAAGTAGCCTATGAAGCTCATTTTGGCCGGTTCTTAAAACAGTGTTTTCACCAGCGCCGCAAGCTGTTAGTCAATAACCTCAAGCAGCTTCTCCCACCCACCTTGTTAACTAATGTTTTACAACAACAGGACTTGGCGGCAACGGTTAGAGCCCAAGAGTTAACCCCGACCCAGTTGTTTCGTTTGTATCTTAGCCTTAAACCACATTTAAGCGATGGAAAAGATTAGAACCCGTTATGCCCCTTCCCCTACCGGTTACCTTCATGTTGGGGGTGCGCGTACTGCTATCTTTAACTTCTTGTTAGCAAAACACTTTAACGGCGAGTTTATTATCCGGATTGAGGACACTGACACTGAGCGCAATGTGGAAGGGGGAATTGAATCACAACTAGAAAACTTGCGCTGGTTAGGAATTATTCCCGATGAATCAATTTACAACCCGGGTAATTATGGGCCTTACATCCAAAGTCAAAAGTTGGCTACCTACAAAAAACTAGCTTATGAACTTGTGGGCAAGGGTTTGGCCTACCGTTGTTTCTGTACTAAAGAAAAGTTAGAACACGAACGCCAATTGGCTTTAGAACACCACCAAACCCCGAAGTATTTGGGAACGTGTCGCAACTTACACTCCAAGCACATTCAAACAAACTTAGACAACCAAGTACCCTTCACGATTCGCTTAAAGATTAACCAGGACGCTGAGTTTGCCTGAAACGACCAGGTTCGGGGCAAGATTACTATTCCCGGGAACTCCCTCACCGATATTGTTTTATTGAAGGCCAATGGCATTGCCACGTATAACTTTGCCGTAGTCATTGATGACCATGACATGGAAATTACCGATGTGTTGCGGGGGGCGGAACACATTTCCAACACCGCTTACCAACTAGCAATTAACCAAGCCTTAGGCTATCAAAAGATTCCCCGCTTTGGTCATTTATCGGTGATAGTCGACAAGAGTGGCAAGAAACTGTCTAAGCGTGATACCAAAACGATCCAGTTCATTGAACAGTTCAAACAAGAGGGTTACCTACCAGAAGCGGTGGTAAACTTCTTGGCCTTACTGGGTTGAAATTCGGACTTTAACCGCGAGTTTTTTACCATCAACCAACTAATTGAAAGCTTTACGGTCAATCGAGTAGTGGGCGCCCCCGCTTTCTTTGACATTAAGAAACTCCAGTGAATTAATGCGCACTACATTAAGGAGTTGAGTGATAATGCCTACTTTAACTTTATTGATAACTACTTAACGATTGACTTTGATTACCTCAAGGACAAGCGCAAAGAAGTCAGTCTGTTGTTCAAAAACCAACTAGCGTTTGGCATTGAAATTAACCAACTGATTAAGGAAACCTTTGCCCCCAAGTTAGGGGTGCAGCATTTAAGTGTTAAGCACCGTGAACTCTTCAAAGAGCTCCAACCAGCCCTACAACAACTGAGTGAACAACTCCAAGCCCTACCTGATTGGACGAAGGACAATGTCAAAAGTACCTTAACCCAAATTGGTGAACAGTTTAATCTGAAGGGCAAAAAGCTGTTTATGCCACTACGGTTGATCTTTACCAACAAAGAGCATGGTCCTGATTTGGCGGGCATCATGGTGCTGCACGGTAAGACTCAGGTATTAGCGCTGCTTCAAGAATTTATTCATGCAACAAATCTTTTTTAAAGATCCCATTTTAGGGGAAGTGCTGTTTGACCAACAAACTAAGTGGATGTATGAGTTGGTGGAAACGGAAGCGTTTCGCCGTTTACGTAACATTAAGCAGCTAGGAATTAACTTTCATTTTTATCCGGGGGGCGTGCACACGCGTTATTCCCACTCCTTGGGGGTTTATGAACTGTTAAGGCGGATCTTAAACACCCCCGCGTTTGCTCCGATTAATGAAAACAAAAAGCAAACGGTGTTAGTAGCGGGATTACTGCACGACATTGGTCATGCACCGCATTCCCATGCCTTTGAGATTTACTTTGCCAAAGCCCCTAACTTTAAGAAGGAGCTGTTTATCCACGAAGAAGTTACAACCTTATTTGTCAACAGTGAACCGATTAAATCAATCTTAAAGGCGAACCAGATTGATCCTAAACTAGTAGCTGCTTTAATTGATGAAAACAAGGAGTTAAAGCCATCCAACTACTGGATGCGCCAGTTAATTTCATCTGACTTGGATGCTGACCGGATGGATTACCTGTTGCGCGATTCCTACTTTACGGGTACCAGTCATTCCTTGATAGATTACCAAACGATTATTAAGGAGATGGACTGTGTCAAGGTCAAGGGGATTTACGAAATCTTCTTTAAGGATAAGTGCTTGCCCTTAATTGAAAACTTCTTAATTACCCGGCACCACATGTACCAATCAATCTACAGCGATGGCAGGAGTATTTCCACCGAGTTAAACCTTTGGTTTGTCTTTCAACGAATTAAGGACTTAGTGGACAAAAACCAGTTTGACTTCAACGGTTATAAAACCTTAGAACAGGTGTGCTTACCACTACTCAAGAACGAACACTTTGACAAAAAGATGCTGCCAGCGTTTGTTAAGTTAGATGACTATGTGTTCCAATCGTTCTTTGTTAACTTGTACCAAACCACCAAGGACAAGATCTTAAAGAAGTTGTTGGACAGTTATTTAAACAGTTTGAAGTTCGAAATTAAGTTTTACGAAACCAAGGAACAGAGGGACTTAGACTTTGAAAAACAGGCGAGCAAGTACAAGGATGCTAAGTACTTTATTACGAAGTTTAACAATCAGTTTAAGGGCTTTTATGAGGGTTGAAGTAGTCATAAGAATGAGCTCAAAATTAAAACTATGCAAAACAAGCACACTAACCTCAGTGAAATCAGTATGTTGGTAAAGCGTAGTAATGAACTGTTCTTTGAAAATGCACTGTACAAGTGGGCTAACGTTTTCTACCGCCTTTAAGCATTGATAGAAGATATTCAAAACCATGAAGTTGATACTTAAACGTTATCTTCAAGAAAAAGCCTAAGTTAGTTGGTTAAGCTTAATTAATTCACTGAGTTTATTTAATTGAAACTAAGAAAGCTTCTAAAAAGCTTTTTTGGTGTTAATAACTACCTTTTAGGTGAGTTTTTTATAACTAGATTGCAGTAGACAGAATTATTCAACTATTTTAGTCGCCTCCTGCTCAGTATAGAAAGAAAGCCACTCCGAAGGTTAGTTATTTCTTTTATAATAAAACTGCAGTTAGCGGAATGGGACAACCTATTTATTTAGTTCGCTTTCTGTGTATATGGAAAAGCCACCCTTCGGGTGGCTTTTATATTGTTCTTTAACACTATTTAATTACCTTGGGTAGTGTAAAAACTCCCTTTAATCTCATATGAACTCATTTTTATTAGCCCTTATGGGCATAAGTCTTTCGCGTTTGCAAAGGCATCTGTTGCGTTGGTTCTCGCATCAACATTTGTTGTTTCTAAAAGGAATTCGGTAGTGTCTACTTCTTTTTCTAATTACTTAAGTAAGAAAGGGGGTTTTGACTTTGAATAACAAATGATATTCCGAAAGGGAATACAAGAAGTTTAGAAGTCAGTGTGAGGTTCTTGAATTAAAATCAAATTGGATTCCGTTGCCAGACGGAACTTTTGATGTTATAATTAAGGAACGTTGGCAACGAAAAGTGAAAAAGCCAAAAACATAGTACGTTACCCGGAAAGAGTTTGAGGAATACAAGGTCATGGTTGATCGAAGGTTCGCAAACATTGAAGCGGAGTTGAGAGACTTCAAAGTAGAAGTTAGAGAAACTTTTAAAGTTGTGCTTCAGAGCCTTCAAGCCATCAACGAACGTTTAGATAGGCTTGAATACAAGAAATAACATTTCTTCAACAGAAAACGCCAACAGTTAACATTCAGTTAGCTGTTGGTATTTTCATTCTTTACAGATTTCTATTTAAAAATTCATTTTCTTGGTACTTCTAAATAACCGCTTCCATTTATTTAGTAAAGGAGCTTAAAAGAAATGATTAACATTTTTTGAAAAATTGGACCCTCTTTAAATTTGGCCCAACACTCATATAAAGCTTTCTGTTTTTTTAAATCCTGTAAAGAAAGGAGGTTTTGACCATTAAACGCGAAATTTCAATTACTTTGTTCAAAAGAAATTTGAAAAAAGATAAGATTAAAACAGCAAAGGCCTGAATCGAAGATCTATCTGATGGTAGCTATAACATGGGCTTTTATGGCAATTTAAACCATATGGAAAAAGGCAAAAGCGGATACGTAACCCATAAACAATTGGACAAAAAACTAGAAGTTTTTAAACAAGAGCTTTTAGTTGAGTTTGATCAAAGATATGTTACTAAGGCAGAATTTAAAGAATTCCAAATAGAAGTTAGAGAAGGCTTTCGAATTCAGGGTGAAGCAATGAACGCCCGCATGGATCGCTTTGAAAGTCTTGTGCTTAAAAGCCTGGAATCAATTAACAATACCTTAATAGACTTTGGCAAACGTATAGACAAATTGGAATCTAAATAATTCCAACTCAAACTAAAAATACCAGCATTTAATCTTTAAGGTTGAGTTGCTGGTATTTTTATTCTTTTCAAATAAATAAAAAACCATCTGCTCAAGTTGACAAGCAGACGGCTAAAAAATATTTTTTAACGATATTGAAAACTAACGAAGAATATTAGTTTGAGTTGTAAACACTAAGATGTATGAATTTAAATATTTTTCTAGTTGGCCGGGAGCAGCAAAAACTTTCAACAAAAGTCGGTCTTCCTGCTCCCACTTAATAAATTGAATGAATTTGACAAATACGCCAAAAAGTTTGCCTATTTTTTAATAAACAAAACAAGCACATCAACCCCAATGGGTCAGCATGCTTGTTTTGTTCTAGTAGTTAACTAGTTTATTTATGTCTACAGTTAAACTAATTCTTATAGTTTAGCTAACTTAATGTTGTCCTTCAATACTTGGATTGATTTGTCCAAGCCTGCTTTTTCTGTAGCAGACAATTCAATTTCCAAGATCTTTTCCACACCATTGCGTCCCAAGACACAAGGGGTGCCAAACATTACATCTTTAGCACCATATTGGCCATTAATTAACGATGCTACTACTCGTACTTCTTTAGTGTCGCGGAGAATTAATTCTGCTACTTCGGCAGTTGCTTCCCCGATGCCATAAAAGGTGGCTCCTTTGCGTTCGATGATTTCATAAGCTCGACGGCGAATAAAGTGGTCAATTTCAGCAAATTCTTTTTCTATATCACTTGCTTTCGAGAAGTGTTTGAGTGGTAAGCCAGCAATCTTAGCGGAGGAAATAATACTTACTGAACTATCCCCGTGTTCACCTAACACATATGCTTGGACATCCCTGCTGCTCATACCGTATTTTTCAGCAATCGCAAACTTTAACCGGGCGCTGTCTAGTAAGGTTCCAGAACCAATTACCTTATTCGGTTCAAACCCCGTTACCTTTAAATAGGTGTAAGCCATAATGTCGACTGGGTTGGAAGCAATTAAGGTAATGCCCTTAAAGCCCGATTCCTTCACGGCTTTGGCAATGTTCTTCATAATTTCGACATTACCTTCAAGGAGTTGTAACCGGGTTTCCCCACCTTGCTTTTGGGGTCGACCAGCACCAATAAAGATAAAGTCGTAATCTTTGAGTTGTTTGTAATCACCAGCAATTACCTTACTGTATTGCGGTGATGATGGTACAGCATCTTGGAGGTCAAAAACATTCCCTACTTGGGATTTTTCGTTAATGTCGATAACCATGTATTCACTCGCTAAACCACGGCTCATAGCAGCGTAGAGAAAGCTGGTGCCCACTGCACCAGAACCAATGAGTGCTACTTTAAGACTCTTCATAACTAATTTATTCAAGCTTGCCTTCATTTTAATTTGGTTTAAGCCACCAATCATTTACTGTTCCCAATTGAGATTTGATCTAAATAAAACCTGCTGCCAAGCTTTGTCTTTTTTAGCTCTCAACATAAAAGGAAAAGGGGGTGGGCAAAAGTATAATTAACAGATACCACGATGCAGTTTAGAGTTGGCCTAGGTAAGAAAAAATACCGCATTAAACCGAGAGCAGAACAGAAGAATAAATTTTGAATAGGTGGGGTGGAAATAGAAGATTCCAAGTACATTTATGACCACGATGCTAGTGATGACGCCAGTGACGTTATCCAGCTAGCAGTAGCTGATGCTTTATTTGGTGCTACTGCCTTAGGTGATGGACAAATTGTCTTCAATAAAGAAAAAACCCAGATCCCTTTAAAGGGTAATCCGCGTAAAGAAGCGCCCCGTATTTTGGCACGGACTTACAACTTTATTCGCAAGAACTGGTACATCAATAACATTGATATCACCTTAGAAATTCCCTCACAACAAAAGATGGATGACTATAAGCATGCCATCTTTGACTTTATTTGTACGGCTTTACGGATTACCGAACTGACAATTAACCTCAAGGTACGTGAACCGTTGAATTCGAATGAAATTAGTTGTTTAGCGGTCGTGTTAGTGGAACGACAAAGATTAAAGTAATGGGCATTAAATCTATCATCATTGATCAAAAACAGGTTGAAGCGGGTTGTAACGCTGCGCTCAAATGGTGTAATGAACATTTTGCTGGTAAACAGGTCATAGTATTAGGGATCTTGAAGGGTTGTATTCCCTTTTTGGGCAAACTTATTAGTCAGTTTACCTTTGATTTACAACTGGACTTTGTGGCAGTCGCTTCTTACCATGGTGGCAGTCGCCAACAAGAAGCACCGAAGATTGTCCTAGATATGTCCCATGACCCTAAAGGCAAGGACATTCTTTTAATAGAAGACATAATCGACAGTGGTCGTTCTATTAAATTAGTATTGGACTTACTCCACACCCGAAAGGCCAAAAGTGTGATCTTAGTGAGCTTCATTGAAAAGCTCAAACCCAGGGAAGCTGACATTAAGGTGGACTATTCTTGCTTTAAAAACCAAGACGAATTCTTGGTTGGTTTTGGGTTAGACTACCAGGGCTTTTATCGCAATTTACCCTATGTTGGTGTCTTTGATCCTGAAGATAATTAAGTCGCGCTATTTAGAATTTTATGCGATGGTTTAGTGTGTTGGTTTCCCTGGTAAAAAAGCACAAAAAAATCATCTTAATTACCTTTCTAACTTTGGCTGGTTTTGCAGCAGTGGGTGTATTAGTTACCCTTAGTGTTGTTAGAATAAAAACCAGTCAAATCACCCAACAAACAACAACAAATGAAAAAAAATAAAGGACTTAACGAGGCGACTACGAGCGAAAAACCGCAGTTTCCCAAACGCACAGCGTGAAAGATTTTTTGGTGAGTGGTTATCCTAGCCATTATTATTGGTATTTTGGTTTATATCCTAATGCCAAGGGCTACCACGGCTGTAATTGAAAAGTGGGAGCTTAGTGGAACTACACTTTCGGCTCAAATCAAAGGCTTATCAGGCAAACACACCTTCCAAAGAATTAATAATTCCACCTATGTCACCGATGACATTCTGCAGGTTTCCATTAGTTTCCAAGGGATAAATCCCATAGTAGTAACTGCCCACAAAGCTACTAATGGTAGTGGGGAAACTATCTTTAATATAGCAAACCTCTCGATTAATCAGTCAACTGGAAAGGCCATAGTTAATGGAATGATGACCCAAGACCAAAAAAGTAACAATGGCACTGAATTAGCTTCTATTAAAGGTCTCCATGACATCGGTACCTTTGTTGCTCCTGATACGAGAGCACGTGATGTGCTCAACATCTTCTTTGGCCTACTACCAATTATTATCTTTGTCATTTTCTTCTTACTCTTTTGACGTTCTGCTCGCGGTATCTCTGGTGGTGGTCGCAGTGAGGAGGACAACATCTTCTCAATTGGTAAGACCCAAGCTAAACTCGCAAAGTCTTCGGTGAGGTTTGACAACATTGCGGGACTCCAAGAAGAAAAACACGAGTTACTGGAAATTGTTGATTACCTCAAAAACCCCTTGAAGTATGCCCAAATGGGCGCTCGTTCCCCACGCGGTGTTATTCTTTACGGCCCTCCTGGTACGGGTAAAACGCTGTTAGCGAAAGCTGTTGCTGGTGAAGCTGGTGTGCCTTTCTTCCAGTCCACGGGTTCTGGCTTTGAAGATATGCTGGTTGGTGTGGGCGCCAAACGGGTACGGGACTTGTTCAATAAGGCTAAGAAAGCGGCCCCATGTATTATCTTCATCGATGAAATTGACTCGGTTGGTTCTAAACGGGGTCGCGTGGAGTTGTCCTCCTACTCGGTGGTCGAACAAACCTTAAACCAACTGTTAGCGGAAATGGATGGGTTTACTAGCCGCACTGGTGTTGTGGTGATGGCTGCTACCAACCGCTTGGATGTCCTTGATGATGCGTTATTACGCCCAGGTCGGTTTGATCGTCACATCCAGATTAACCTTCCCGACATTAAGGAACGCGAAGGCATCTTACAAGTGCACGCCAAGAACAAGAACTTGTCTTCCAAGATTAGCTTATTGGATGTTGCTAAACGTACCCCTGGTTTTAGTGGGGCTCAATTGGAAAACGTCATTAATGAAGCTACCCTGTTAGCAGTCCGTGATAACCGGACCACGATCAACATGAACGACATTGATGAAGCCATTGACCGGGTCATAGCTGGTCCTGCCAAAAAATCTCGGGTGGTCAGTGATGCTGATCGTAAACTAGTGGCCTACCACGAAGCAGGTCATGCTTTGGTTGGCCTCCATGTTCACAGTAACGATGAAGTGCAAAAGATTACCATTATTCCCCGGGGTCAAGCGGGTGGTTATACCTTGTCAACCCCTAAGAGTGGCGATCTCAATTTAAAGCGTAAATCTGACTTGTTAGCGATGATTGCTACAGCCATGGGCGGCCGTGCTGCAGAGGAAGAAATTTACGGTCCCCTAGAAATTACCACTGGCGCTTCCTCGGACTTTTATAAGGCGACCAATATTGCCCGTGCCATGGTTACCCAGTTAGGAATGTCCAAGTTAGGGCAAGTGCAATATGTACCTAGTCAAGGTACCGTCCCACCAGGTACCAAACTGTTCTCTGAGCAAACAGCAAAGGATATTGACTTTGAGATTAACGCCATTATTGAAGAACAGTACAAGAAGGCACGTACCATTATTAAAACGAACCGTAAGGAGTTGGAATTGTTAGTTGAAGCCTTGTTGATTGCCGAAACCATCTTAAAGAGTGACATCGATTACATTCACGAACACACTAAACTCCCTCCAGAGATCCTAGCGCAAAAGCAAGAACAGCAAGCCAAACAAAAGGCAGAAGCCAAGGAAGCTAAGTTAAATAAGAAGACTGAGAAGGATACAGAAAAAGACAGTGAAACAAACAGTTAAGTTTGCTAGTTTTGTCGATCAGCTCCTAGTTAACCTCGCGCACTTGCAAAAGCAGCTCAACCACTTGCAACCCGATTTGGGCACCTATAGCTTTCAGTGTTTTACCACCCTCAACGATGTTGGTAAAACCCCGCAAAACTTTATTGCAGTCTTAAAGCAACACTCCAACTTGTTGGGTTGTGAAACCAATGCTGTGCTAACTTGGTGGGAGGCTGTAGAATACCTGTTGTTAGAAGAAAACAAGGATGTGATTACCGTGGTGAAAACCCTTGTTAAACACACCGAAAAATTGATACAAACTAAAGCAATTACTTTAGGTCACAAACGGGTGTGGGATTTGTTGTATTACTTTTGTAAAAGCTTCTTGCAATTAGTAAACCGCACCAAAAGGCAGTACAAGCAGCTCGATGGGGTGTTAGTTGAACTGTATGAACGGCTTTGTCAAACCCGGGCGCAGTTTGGCAAGGCGCAGTTTTTAGGGAAACGTTCTGTAGGGCAAACAACTCCAGCGTTGTGTTTAACTTATCTTTTCTTACAATCTTTTATATACGCATGCCAGAGCTAACTCGTTTTCAAAAGTTCTTTTTAACACCTGAAAAGTTCAATAAATTTACAAGAGTTGTTGGTTTTTGTGGTGTCTTTGCTTTAATTGCCCTTTCTTTAGGGATTTACAGCTATGTTGGTCAGGGTTCAATTGTTCCTAAAGTGGCAGCTCTTTTCCTAATTGCCTTAGGCGGGTTTACCTTGCTGTTGAGCTTTGTGATTAACTTTGTAGCTTTGTACAAACGCAGTCAGTTAATTCATTTGGTCAACCGTCAAGATCGTACTGATTTGTGGTTACAAAAGATGGCAAACAACAAGCAGTTTGAGCAATTTGAATTGTTTGAAAAAGGTCCAATTAGTGCGGATATTCTACCGACTTTTTACCCTGCTACCATCTATAACTTTGAGTTAGTTCCCAAGCAATTTAAGGTACAGTACAAGAATGGTCAAACGCTTAACTTTGCTAAGTTAAGTGCCATTAAGAGAAGTACTTCCAAAAATGAAAAGGTGGCTTGCTTAGTCGCTATTATTGATGCTGTTAGTGACCAACACTGGTTCTTAACTAAAAGCGATTTCCCCTTAATTAACACTGGTTTTTACGAATCTTTAACTGAAAGTAACCGCCAGAACAACGTTTTGCTCTACACTGAAAAAGACGCTAGTTTTAACTTTAATCAGTTAGATAAGGAGATGATAAAGCAGGTGTTGTTTAACCCGGTTAATGTGTATGCTAACTTTAACGTTTACAACAATACCACACACACTTACCTCATGATGAGTGTACCGATTACCTTCATGGATACTTCTTTAAGAATGGAGGAAGCTGTGGGTGATTTAGAACTCAATATTACCCGTCAAGCTGGTTATGACGCTGCTACCTTAGATTCATTCCATAAGGTAGTGGAACTGTTAAAGACCAAACTCATTGGTGATTTCAACAACGCTGAAACTACCAGTGCAACAGAAACAACAGTTGTGGCTGAAGTTACTGAACCCACAACCAATTCCAAGCGCAAACCAGTTAAAGCGAAGAAGGCTAAGAAATAACACTAAGTTCATTAAAAGACCACTCTCAAAGATGGTTTTTTATTTGGTGTTAGCTATCACTTGCACCGTTACAAAACGCTTTTTGCCCTTACCAATCACTAGTGGTTGGGAACTCGCTTGTAGGACCATTTCCACATCAGTCACTTTTTCTTGGTTAATCGTTAAACCACCTTGCTGAATCACCCGGCGCGCTTCTGATCTGGATACAACTAAACCTAAATCAACAATCACATCCACTAACCTGGTGCCAGCTCGCACGGTTTTGGTTTCAGTATCAGGTTGAAAGGCAAAGATTCGGGCACTTTTCGCTTGGGCGGCTAAAGCTGCCTTGGTACCATGAATAGCGTCAGTTAACTCGAAGGCTAGTTTTGCCTTGGCCTCCTTAATGGCAGCGCCCTTCAAGTTGCAGAGGGTTTCAATTGCCTTGGTATCTAATTTAGTGAGCATAAGGAAAACCTTTTGCAAACTAGCATCATCAAGGTTAATCCAATACTGGTAGAAGTCATACGGACTGGTCTTTTGTGGATCTAACCATAAAGCTCCACTAGCACTCTTACCCATCTTTTCCCCATTAGCTTTCACTAATAAGTTAGTGGTCATGCCGTACACCTGTTTTTGGGTTTTGCGTCTAATTAAATCAGCCCCCGCTAGGATATTAGCCCACTGGTCACTGCCCCCTATTTGCAGTTGCACCCCATACTTTTGGTTTAAATAATAGAAGTCATAGGCCTGTAATACCATGTAGTTCAATTCCATCAACGTTAAACCGCGTTCCCAACGAGCACTAAAGGCATCGGTCGCTAACATCTTGTTGACCGAAAAGCAGGGTCCCAATTCCCTGATGACCTCAATGTAATTGAGTTTCTTTAACCAGGTCTCGTTTTGGCAAAACACTACATTACTACCCAAAAAGCGCCTAATTTGTTTTTTAATGTTGCGCGTATTTTCGGCAATTGTTTCACGACTCATCATCTGGCGCAGTTCCATTCTGCCAGTAGGATCACCTATTAAAGCCGTCCCACTACCCAACAAGACGTGGGGAATATGACCCATTGCTTGGAAGATTTGTGCTACATGGAGCAGCACATAGTTGCCAATATGGAGTGAGGGTGCTGTGGGGTCAAAGCCAACATAGAAAGCAAATGATCCTTGGTTTAATAATTGCTTTAATTCCTTTTCAAAGTTAGCTTGTACAAATAAGCCCCGTTCTTTTAAAAGTGCTAGGAGATCTTTTGTCATCTTTCTAAATATAATATCAGTAACAATGGCAGTAATTTACAAAACAACAGCACACGCTAGCGCCGGCAGGGAAGGCGTTGTCCAAACCGTTGATGGTTTTACCGTTAGTTTAGCATTTCCTAAACCTGGTGCTACTCACCAGGACAAAAACAACCCCGAACAGCTGTTTGCTTCAGCTTATGCTGGTTGTTTTTCGCAAGCTGTGCGTGTGGTTTTACAACAGCACCAACTGCAATTAGCTACTCAACCTATTGTGGGTGTTAGTGTCGAACTGCATGACCAGGACGGTCTGTTCCACATTAAAGCCGGTGTTGAATTAGCGATTACGGGCGTGGACCAAACCACAGCGCAAACAGTCATTACGGCAGCGCATGCCATGTGTCCGTTTAGCCGTTTAATTAAACCAGAAAACTTCTTGGGTTTAACCTTGAACGGTGCCAAGCTTTAAGCAAATTGTTTAAACAAATTCCTTGAGGATGGCCAAGACTTCATCCTTAGTAATGGCATCGGTTTTTAAAGCCGTGTACAGGTTCGCTTTAATAAAACCATTTTTAGTACCGACATCAAACCGGGTACCACCAAAGTGCTTGGCAAAGAAGGGTTCCCCTTGCTGTAAACAATAGTTCAACCCATCAGTCAACTGTAACTCACCTCCAACACCAAACGGTACTTGTTTAAGAGCTGTAAAAATACTGGGTTTAAGGATGTAACGGCTCAAAATGGCTAGGTTGCTCTTGGCTTCGTTGACAGCTGGTTTTTCCACCATGCCCAAAATTTTGACTAACGCTTGTTTTTGTCAATTAGCTTCAGGGGTTACTATGCCATACTTGTTGACCTGGTCATGGGGCACTTCTTGCACGCCTATTACCTGACAATCTGTTTGTTCATAAGCTTGAATACATTGTGCTAATGCCGGTTGTTCACCAAACACGACATCATCACCTAAAAGGACGGCAAAGTCTTCGTTACCAACAAACGACTTGGCGTGCAAAATGGCATCTCCTAAACCGTGTTGGTGTTTTTGGCGGACAAAGTAAATGTGCGCTAAGTTGGCAATATCCTTAATTTCTTGGTGTTCTTGATCTTTGTGCTTTTGGAGTAAAGCATTTTCCAAGATAAAGTCATAGTCAAAGTGGTCAATAATCGCTTCCTTTTTAGAAGACACAATTACTAGGATTTCCTTAATGCCACTCGCTACTGCTTCTTCCACAATGTACTGAATTGTGGGTTTATTGACTAAGGGCAACATCTCTTTGGGAATGGCCTTAGTGGCTGGGAGTAATCTGGTACCCAGTCCGGCTGCGGGAATAACGGCTTTTCTTATTTTGGGCATTTATTGGTTGCACACTTAAATTGTGCTTTTAGAGGTCTATTCAATAACTTACATTGCAAGGCATAAACCGCTAAGAAGCTCAAGGGAAAGTAAATGAAAAGGAAACAAATTACTACTGGTCAAGCGACGATCGGGTTATCCTTGGTGTTGGTAATCTCCCCATAAACCACATAGGTAGTAGACTTACCATCATCACTCACATAATGACCCCTTACATAAGGAATGGTCGCTAAGTACAACCCATACACTAAGGGATAGATCATGAAGTAACCCAAACTTTTTCAAAAATGATTAAAGGTTACATCCTTGTCCGTTTTCATCTTAACTATACCTGCAACCAAGAAAGCAATTGGTGCCAACACATGGAGAAAGACAGAACTTGCCAAGGAATAAGCATCCTTATCACTGTAAGCTTGTTGTGAAGCCGCCAAAATGACGTTGTAGCCTAAAAAAGTAAAGATGATGTAAGCAAAGGCACTCAAAAAGAACTGCTGGTTCTTGAGATAATGGCTCTTTGGTTTGCTTACATACCAACATGCATAAATGAGCAACATAACATTGCTCTGGTTAGTAAACTTATCTATCTCTTCTATAATGTGGCCTTTATTTTGCAAACTGATGACAATGTCAGCAATTACAAAAACAAAACAAATAAAAAATAAGGGAATTACCCCCAAGAAGACCTTTTGTGCTAACGCCAGTTTGGCAAATCAAGTTCTGATTTTGCAATTATTTTGCTCCATATGAATTACACTACTCCAAGAATTATAAGCCTCTCTACAGCTTTATCTCAAACTTATGTAAAATTAGAGACGTAATTCAAACACATGGCAAGAGAGAAATTTGACCGATCTAAACCCCACGTTAATGTAGGTACTATTGGCCACATTGACCACGGTAAAACAACTTTAACAGCAGCTATTTGTACTGTATTAGCAAAAGAAGGTAAATCAGCTGCTACTCGTTACGACCAAATCGATAAGGCTCCGGAAGAAAAAGCACGGGGAATTACGATTAACTCCGCTCACGTGGAGTACTCCTCTGACAAGCGTCACTATGCTCACGTTGACTGTCCAGGACACGCTGACTACATTAAGAACATGATTACTGGTGCTGCACAAATGGATGGTGCCATTCTAGTAGTTTCAGCAACTGACAGTGTTATGCCCCAAACCCGTGAACACATTTTGTTGGCCCGCCAAGTGGGTGTGCCACGCATGGTAGTGTTCCTAAACAAGTGTGACATTGCAACTGATGAAGAAGTGCAAGAGTTAGTAGCAGAAGAGGTACGTGACTTATTAACTTCTTACGGCTTTGATGGCAAGAACACCCCTATTATTTATGGTTCTGCACTTAAAGCGCTTGAAGGTGATCCTAAGTGGGAAGCTAAGATCCATGATTTAATGAATGCAGTTGATGAATGGATTCCAACTCCTGAACGTGAAGTGGACAAACCCTTCTTGTTGGCAATCGAAGACACCATGACGATTACTGGCCGTGGTACCGTGGTTACCGGTCGGGTTGAACGTGGTGAATTGAAAGTAGGTCAAGAAATTGAAATCGTTGGTTTACGTCCAATCCGTAAAGCAGTTGTTACCGGAATCGAAATGTTCAAAAAGGAACTTGATTCAGCAATGGCTGGGGACAACGCTGGGGTATTACTCCGTGGTGTGGACCGTAAAGAAGTGGAACGTGGTCAAGTGTTAGCTAAACCAGGTTCGATTAAACCGCACAAGAAATTTAAAGCGGAAATCTATGCTTTAAAGAAGGAAGAAGGTGGTCGTCACACCGGTTTCTTAAACGGTTACCGTCCCCAATTCTACTTCCGTACTACAGACGTTACTGGTTCGATTTCCCTACCAGAAAACACCGAAATGGTGCTACCAGGTGACAATACCTCGATTACAGTTGAACTAATTGCACCAATTGCTTGTGAAAAAGGTAGTAAGTTCTCCATCCGTGAAGGTGGTCGAACGGTTGGTGCTGGTTCAGTCACGGAAGTGCTTGAATAGTGAGAGTCGCATTCTTAGTTGACTCTGTTAGTAACCTCAAGGAAAGCCAGGCACAACATCTGTATGTGCTACCGCTTTTCATCATTGAATCAACTCCTGAAGCTGAAACCACCTTTAGTTCGGGGTTTGACATTGATTTAAAAACCCTCACGGACAAGATGGCTAACGCTCCGAAGGGAGTGAAGTTCTCCACATCGCAAACTACTGAAGAAATAGTGCGCGCTAAGGTGAGTGAACTAGTGGAGCAGTATGACCTGATTATCGGCATTCCGATTGATAAGGAAATCTCCGCTTCGTACGCGAACTGGAAGTTAGTTGAAAAGGATTACGCTTCGAAGTTCCATGTATTGGATGCCAGAGCGGTGGAAATGATCATTGATTGGCTAATCAATGACATTAAGGGTTGGTTGAATACCAATCCTTATTCCAGGGAAGGCTTGGATCGCTTTGTGGAGCAGTACCGCAAGAAAACGGCCGCAGTGTTGTTTGTCACTGATACCAAACCACTAGTGGCAGGCGGGCGGCTTTCCAATCTTAAATCCTTTATTATCAAGAGCTTAAAGTTTCACTTACTGATTAGTTTTTTAGGTGAAAATGGTAAGTTACAGTTCTTTGATAAAGCGCGTTCGACTCATGATGCGCATAAGCTAGCAGTCAAGTTTTTAAAGAAACAGCTGTTAAAACACTCCGCTAAACTGAAACGGGGTGCCTTTCTTACCACCGTCTTTGACGAACAGACCAACACTAATTTAGTCCAAGAGTTTGATAAACTGTTGGATCATTCCATTAATATAGAACAGAGCTTACTGTCCCCGGTCATTTGTACCCACACGGGATTGAACAGCTATGTAATTGTGCTGCAAGGCGAATAGTTAACAATGCGTTACGGTTTTTTTGATATTTCTCAGGACTTTATCACCATTTTTTGTCCCAAGAAAACACTTAAGAACTGTATGTTTGGTTTAATTGGTAGCCGCACGCAAGCTACTTTGCGCCAAGAAAAGAACCAGAACTTTAGCTTCTTTGTCAATGAAGCCAATGAGATTGCTGGGTTTAACTTCTTTGACATTAAAAAGAGCTTTCGCAGGGGATTAATTTCCCATCACTTTACCGCAGGGTTGAATTACCCTTCTTTGAAGTTGGTCAAAAAGATTAGTGAGCTGTTGAACTATGATTTAACACCCTTAGCCAAAAAGGTACCCTTTGTGGTTTGTGAGGTCATTTCGGCCATTCCGATTCCCAACACTCATTTGAAAAGGTGTAAGGTCAACACTGGTTCCAATAAGTCCTTGGATGTCGTGTGTGGGGCGGATAATGTTCGGGTTGGCCTTAAAACTGTTTTAGTCCATGTTGGTGGTGTTTTACCTGATGGCACGATTATCAAGAAGGCTAAAATTGCGGGGTATGATTCCATGGGAATGCTCTGTTCGGAAAAAGAGCTCCATTTAAAACCTAAAAATCAGGGTATAATTGAAATTAAGTCGCACATCAAAATAGGCAAAAGTTTCCTTGATGTTTACTTAAATAATAGTGAAAAATTCAGTGCATGAGTAAGTACCAAAAAAAGAGTGACGGGGAACTAAAGCGGACCTTAACTAAACTACAGTACGACGTTACCCAAAACGCACACACCGAACCGCCCTATACTAATGAATATAACCGCCATTACGAAAAGGGTATTTACGTTGACATTACGTCCGGTGAACCGTTGTTTATCTCAACTGATAAGTTCAAATCCGGTTGTGGTTGACCAGCGTTTACCAAACCAATTAGTCAAGACTTAATTGCTAACTACCGCGATGAATCACACGGGATGATCCGCACCGAAGTACGCGCCAAAAACTCCAACAGCCACCTAGGGCACGTCTTTCGTGATGGTCCCGAAGAGCATGGTGGTTTGCGTTACTGCATTAACTCCGCTGCTCTAAAGTTCATTCCGTTTGCGGAAATGGAATCGGCGGGGTATGGTGAATACCTCAAATTATTTAAGGAATCTAACTAAGTGAATAGCCAACAAGATCGTCTAGCGAAGCAAGTCCTCATCCAAAAATCCTTTGAATCGAAAAGACTGTTTCTAACGATCTTGCGCTTTGCTATTCCGACTTTTTTCTTTGCGCTGTTTTCCGCTGCTTATGTCTTTGTGGACCAAATTATGGTGATTAAGTTTGTCCCGCATGGACCACTTAATCCCGATTCAATCTTTACTGACCAGGCCTTAATTGAGGAATTTAAAGCATCCGCGTTTTATAAGGGTGGGGACATTCCCAACCACACGGAACTAACAGCTAGTCAATTAGTCAAAACAGTCTTAAATATTAGCCAGCCAATTGTAGTCATTCTCAACGCCATTACCATCTTTGTGCCGTTGGGTACGGGGGTGATCTTTTCCAAAACCATTGGTAAGGGTGATGAGAAAAAGATTAAGGATGCTTGGAATACCGGGTTAGTTTCCACTACCTTATTTGCCCTAGTGACCCAAATTATTGTGCTAGCGATTGCCAAAGAGTGGTTGCAGTTTAACTTGGATAAAGTCGATGAACAACACCACGTGCAAGTAGCGGATCAGTTTCAACACTTCTTTAACGAAAAGGCGGTTGCGATTGGTTCAGAGTACGTTTACATTTTGATTGGCTTTAACATCATACCGATGTTGAGCCGCTTGTTTTTTTACTTAGGCCAATCAGAGGGCCGGCAACTGTTTATTGCAATTGTGCCTCCTTTATCGAACTTACTGAACGTCCTGTTTGTTTTCTTGTTAGTGCGTTTTTCCACTTTAGGGGTTGTGGGCTCCGCGGTGGCTGCGATTTTGGTTTACTTCATTACCTTTATGGCTTATGTGGTGTACCTTATTAGTTTAAATAAACGTGGTTTAACCTACCTTTCGTTGAGGGACTTTTCCTTTAAACGGGTTAGTTTTAACCTCTTTTTGGTCATTTCAATGGTGGGGTTAGCCTCCTTTTTCCGTAATGGTTCGCTCTCAATTCTCAACACCTTTTACGAAAGCTTTTTGGTGAATTTGACCAAAACGCTTACGGACCAAAGTGATACCTTTTACTTGGTGTTACTAACGGGACCCATTGCAATTGCTAACCTAACTTCAGCCGCCATCTTTGGTGTTCTCCAAGGGGTGCGGACAGTGGTATCCTACAAGTTTGGTCAGGGCCAGTTGGCTGACATTAAAAGGATTAATGTTTATACGTTGTTAGTGTGTTTGGTATTTGCTGCTTTGCTGTATTTAATTCTGGCAGTTGGATTGGGCAAAGAAATCCTAGTGCACCTGTTTGATACAAGTGCAGCTACCTTAATGCTCGCTAATCAGTTTTCCTTAATTGTGCAAGCGCAAGTGTTCTTTGTGGCCATTGGCGCTACCAGTCAACAGTACTTCCAAAATACCAACCGGGTGTTGTATTCGTGAATAGTTTCCTTAATGCAAGGGGTTATTGTTTTTGTACCCTTGTTGTTTATCTTTCAAGCAATTACCTTACAAACAAAAAACATTGAAATCTTTATCTGGTTATTAACGGCTAACGCTGCTCTGGCTGGATTGATTAACGTTTTGATTGGCCAAGTACACATCCACTTCTTTATGGATAAATACTTCGCTCAAAAACATAAGAGTCGGATTGTCCAGTTCATTGAGCGCTATTCTTAGAGTTAGGTAAAACTACCTAACGGCAATGTATAATTATCCGCTTTATTTTAAAAGGAGACTTGATTGGTAAAAATAAGATTAATGCGCATGGGTCGTGTTCACTACCCAACCTACAGAATAGTAGCTGTTGATTCCAGAGTTAAACGTGATGGTAAGTACATTGCGTTAATTGGCCATCTCAATCCTGCATTAAAAGAAAATAAGTGCAAGATTGATGAAGCTGTGGCCTTGGAATGACTCAATAAGGGAGCAAAACCAACTGATACAGTTCGCTCTTTGTTTAGTCAGACTGGTCTTTGGAAAAAGTTTGTAGAAAGTAAGAAAAAGCCAGTAGCTAAGTCCAAGTAAGTGTGAAAATCACTGTTTTAACCCTCTTTGAACAGGTAGTTTGACCTTACTTAAACGCTTCGATTATGGCCCAAGCTCAAAAAGCAAAGCTCGTTGAGTTTGAAGTAATTAACTGAAGGCAGTATTGCAAGGACAAACACCAAACGGTTGATGATATGGCTTACGGAGGAGGTGGCGGGATGATTCTAAAAGCTGAACCAATTCTCAAAGCTTTAAAGGCTTGTAGAACTCCACAATCGAAAGTAGTTTTATTATCACCTGAGGGACAACAGTTTTCCCAACCCATGGCGCAAGCTTTAACCCAAACGGAACACCTCATTTTGATCTGTGGTCACTATGAGGGCTTTGATTACCGCTTGTATAAACATGTCGATCAAATTATTTCGTTAGGTGACTTTGTGTTGAGTGGTGGGGAGTTAGTGGCTTTAAGTGTGATTGATGCCACTGTTCGTTTAATTAAGGGTGTCATTAATGATCAGAGCTTAATCCACGAATCATTTAACAACTACTTACTGGATTTCCCCGCTTACACTAGGCCATATGATCTAGACGGGGATAAGGTACCTGAAATATTATTATCAGGTGACCATAAAAAGATAGAGGCTTATCGCAAAGAACAACAACTGCTCAGAACGGCTCAATACCGTCCTGATTTGTATAAGCAATATTTAGCAAAGAAAGATGAAAAAAATAAATAAACAAGCTTTAATAGATTTAGTAGAACAAAAGCAATTAAAGGCTTATGTGCCTGAGTTTAGCGCTGGTGACGAAGTGAATGTTGCCATCAAACTTAAAGAAAAGGAAAAGGTCAGAATCCAAAACTTTACGGGAACTGTCCTACGCCGTCGTGGTAAAGGTATTAGTGAAACCTTCATTGTGCGTAAAACCACTGATGGTATTCCGATTGAAAAAAACTTCCAAATTCATAACCCTAATATTTCAATTGAATTGAAAAGACGGGGTAAAGTAAGACGCGCTTACATTTCATATATGCGTGAGCGCTCTGGTAAAGCTGCCAAAATTAAAGAGCGAAAACAATAGTTTTACTTTTTCACCATGGATTGACTGAAAAGGTGATTCACAAGGAAGGATCAAGACAAAACTGAAACTACTTCAGCTTCTAAAAGGGCCAAGATTACTAGTTCGCTGTTGATGTTTAGTGCCCTTTATGAGGCTAAAAAACCTTTAAAGTACACAATTGTCTACATCCTGGCTTTAGTGAACGCCTTCTTTTTGCTGGTGTTTATCCAACAAACGGGATTGTACAGCTTTGGGATTAGTTCGCTAACCCAAGGTTTTGCGCGTTTACTGTTTGTCTTGTTGAAGAACCTCGAAGATGGACAACGCAACCTAGTGTTCAACATCTTTTACTGGCTGTTTTATGTAATAGTCAACATTCCCCTGATTATTTTTTCTTACAAAAAAATTGGGAAACGTTTCACCATTCTGTCAACCCATTACGTGGTCGCTTCCAACGTCTTTGGTTTTATCTTTAGTATTATTCCGGGGGCTAATCAATTGCCATCGATGTTGTCCGCAGTGCACCACACTGAATTTTGGGAAGCTGCAAAAAAAGCTGAAGGTGTTGATCAAAGCGCGTTATTTGTACCGTTCTTATGAAATGATACTTCACAAGGCAATGTCATTATTTCGACCTTTATTTATGCCGGGATCTATGGTTTTGTTAACGGTACGAGTTTAGCAATCCTCTACATCTTGGGATCTTGTGCTGGGGGTGCCGATTTCCTAACGCAATACTTTGCGAGAAAGAAAAACCGCTCCGTGGGGCCAATTCTCTTTTATGTCAATACCTTTATTTTGATCATTGCGATCTTAATGGGTTCGTTTGTCGCTGGCAGTATTGTGCTCCAAGATATTCCCGATTACAAAAAAAGTGCTTGACAGGTTAACCTTTTCTTTTCACCCAACTTAATCGCCACTTTCTTTTCGGTGTTATTTACGGGTACAGTAGTGAGTCACCTTTTCCCAAGGTATAACTTTGCTGAAATTAAGGTCTTTACTGACAAGATTGAAGAAGTGAGGTTGGCTCTGCTCAACGATAAAGCGACTCACAGTCTGTCCATTCAAGAAACGATGGGTGGATACTCATTAGCCAAAAAACGGATGATAGTTTCAGTAACTATGTATGTGGAAATTCCTAACCTCATCCGCATCATCCGGAAAATTGACAAAGATTGTTTAGTATCAATTACAAGGATCCGAGGGATCGATGGATACATTTACCTCTGCAGTCAAGATTAACTGGTTTCCGGGTCACATGAAGAAGACCCATGACCAACTCAAAAAACTAGCTAGTAGTTTAGATGGTGTAATTGAGGTAGTTGATGCGCGTGCACCAACGTTAACCCAAAACCCCGAAATTACGGCTTACTTTACCAATAAACCGAAACTCACTTTAGCTTTAAAGGCTGATTTAGCACAAACAGTGGCTAACTCCAATATTTTATGGGGAACCTTAAAGCAAGGTTTGCAACTTAAACGCTTAGTTATTAAGAAACTGCAAACTTTGTTTCAAGCAAAAAAGAATCAGTTAAAAGCCAAAGGTTTATTAGTGCACCAGTTTCGGTTAGCGGTTATTGGAATGCCCAACGTTGGTAAATCCAGTTTAATTAACTTGTTACTAAATAAAAATCACTTACAGGTAGCTAATCGGGCTGGGGTTACCAAGTCAATGAGTTGAAACCAAATAAGTTCGGAGTTTTATTTGAGCGATACCCCAGGAGTCTTCTTTAAACGAATTGATGAAATGGCTGTTGGTTACAAGTTAGTTTTAACTAACGTTATTAAAAGGGAAGTAGTCCCTTTGGAAGATGTAGGTGCGTTTGCTTTTTGTTATTTAAGCAAACATTATCCGCAATTGTTACCATATGAAGGTACAGACTTCACTGAGTTTTTACATAAATTTGCTATCAGTCGTAAGTTGTTGCAAAAATCGAATCAGCTCAACATTAATTTAGCGTGCGAACTGTTTGTTAGTGAACTGATAAACGGGAAGTACGGTAAACTGAGTTTTGAGTTAGATTAGACAAAATAAAAGCAAGCCGATTTTGGCTTGCTTTTATTGTTAGTCGTGCTCTATAAGCCACTTTAAGATTTTTTCATTCTCTAAAGATTGTTTGTATGTTTTTCTTTTTCAATTTGGACCTTTTTCTACAAGCTTAAGTTTCTTAGTCACTTCATAATCACCATTAGGTAATTTTTCAGAAAAAGCTTCAAAAGAAATTAGTTCACATTTTTTTAAAAGTTCCTTATATTCTTCTTTAGATTCGAAAAATCCTTTAGATTTAATATCACCTATCTTTTTATATTTCATAATTAACACCTCCTTTCTAGAGGATTCTAGAAAATCAAAAAAATTGCATTTTGCTCCTCCACTAAATAAATTGAAATAGCAATTAAAAAGTGCCAACAAAATTGCAAAAAATTTTTTGGGCAGTTTTAGATGAATAAAAATGCCAACAGCGTTTTAGCCATTGGTATCTTCTTTTTAGCCTAAAGCTATTTGGGCGAATCGATCTTGTCTAAGCGAGTTTCCATTCTGTCCAGACGATCGTTCATCTTTTGCAGTGTTTTCAAAATTAGCTGTAGGGTTTCACCCTGGGCTTTTTGCTCCACTTTCAGTTCTTTGATTTCTTCGCCCTGAGTTTGAACAATTTCAGCTAATTTGTCGACTTTGACTTCTAACTTATCAACCTTATTTTCAATCTTTGTAAGTCGTTGATTGTTTGAATCTTTGAATTCGTTGAATTCTTTACGAGTTACGTATTCTTCAGGTGTTGGCATCTTTTTATTTCCTGCATTAGGATTATCGGGACCACCTGGTTGATCTGTTTCTTTGGGTTCTTCTGGAGAATCCGGCTCCTCAGGATTGTCAGGACCTTTAGGCGGTTTAGGGGGTTTAGGAGTTTTAGGTGGCTTTGGCGACTCCGGTTGATCTTCAATTATTTTAATTGGTATTTTTGGCTTATTCTCAACTTCATGCAGTATTTTGAACTTTTGCCGACCGTTTTTCTTTTTTAGGACTTTCACATTAAAAAGAAGTTCAATTTTATTGCGGCGCATTTTTTTGTACTGTTTTTTAGTTATAGTGAAATATTTATTATTGTTGCTCATTGGTAATTTAAGTAAATAAAGTTAGGCAACACACTGATCAAGCTAAAAAAACCACTTGTCACCCTTCTAACTAATGAATTGCATGAGTAGAGAAAAAGTGCTAACAAAACTTGCAAAAAGTTTTTGAGTATTTTTTAGATGAATAAAAATACCAACAAAGATAGCTTTTCTAATTTAAAAAGTTCATTTTTTAAATAACGTTTAAACAGAAATTTCAATTAATTTCCTCTTCTTAAAAAGGCTTTTCCAAAAAAGCAAAATCATGCATTATTTTTTATGTTAATGCGTAAAAAGAAACTTTTGTCAAGGATTTCCTTCGGTTCTTTGTTTTTGTTATGTGGAACAATATTAAGTGCTTGCACATGGATCCAAGCCAATCTTAGGAATCTTCTTAAAGAAACAACTGGCAAAGATTTTGATTTGTCTAAAGCAATTAAAATTCCGGAAGGTAGGCAAAACCTCATAAATTCTTTAAAGAAATCTTATGAAGTTAATCCAAAAGATACAACAAAGCTATTGTTAGACGCATGAAAACAAAGCTCAGAAGAGGGCAAATTAGGCATTGCGGATCTTGATTTTGACCAAGTAACTAATCCAACAGAAAAAGATCCTTTTAAAAATGGAGCGAAAGGTAGAGCGTTTCGACATTGAATATCGAAGTATTAAAATTTTTCAATTAGTGCTAAGTTGATCTATACCTTTAATTGGCATGGACAGTATTCCAATAATGGCTTCACTGCCAAGAATGGTGATAAGAGTATTCTTTCGATCTTTCCCTTACTATTAAACCTAATCAAAAAAACAATTTACAGCAGAAAACTTCATCGTTAAAAATGAAGAATTAAAAGCTGAAAAAATAGTAACAGAATGAATTTAGCTTAAAGTTTCACTTAGCTGATCATTAAAAGGACAAGATGAACTTAGCCAAAAAAATCTGGATAAAATTTTTTAAATGACTATATTAGTTACAAAACTGACGAAAAGCAAGTTAATTTATTTAGTTACTTACTATTTTTAATTAAGTAATATTGTGACTGCTTAGTTGTGTTTTGCTAAAAATTCAAGTACCTTATCTTGTGTTAAATCCTTATCTTTAACTAACTTTTCCACTTCTTCAGGGTCTGAAAAAGCTATTGCTAAAGATTGCAACGCATCCATTTGGTGCTCACCTTTTAAGGCTAAACCACAGATAAATTTAATTGGTTGACCATCAATGTTAATTACATCTTTTAAACCAATAAACACCATTTTTTCTTTTTGAATGTTTGCTATTTCGTCATAAACTGGGTGGGGTAAAAAGAGGTAATTACCAATTGCTACACTAGCTGCTTTATCGCGTTCCACAATTGCTGGTAAAAAACTATCTAGTACAGCACCATCTTCTTTAAACTTTTTAAAAACAAATTCAAAAATTTCTTGTTTGTTTTTTAAATAAACGTTAATGTAAATGTTATTTTTTAGTAATTTCACGGCTTAATTCTTGTTTAATTAGGTTTCATTCTGACTCTTCTAAACTGGATAATTTCGCTAACTCTGTTCAAGCTTTTTCATTTATTAATTTAGCAATTTGTTGGCTTTCGGTATCATCTGTTATATTAGTTTTTAAAACCATCAGATAAACTTGCAAAATATTATTTAGTGCAATCTTATTCTTTTTAAAGAGTTTATAAATGGCATAAAAGCGTTCATTTTGGTTAAGTTTACGTAATGGTTCCCTAATTAAGCGTGTGTTTAAATCTTGAATCTTGGGATTAGCAAAACGGACTAAGTTATTTTTGCCATAACTTAACAAATTATTTTTATTAAATTCAGGATATTCAGCACAAAGGGCATCAATAATTTGTTGGGCTAATTTTTCTACAAAAGTCAAATTACTTTTAACTTGCAATGTTTCATGTACATACTTAAGCTTTTGTTGAAAGCCTAAAAGTCCAATAACACTGTGCAGTGCATTGACTAATAAAAGTTTTTTAATAATGAATCTATCTAAACTATTCGTTTGATTTACTCCCTTAATTTCTAGCGGGAAAGTTTCAGCATAAATTTCTGAATACTTCTCGCAATAAATATCCAAGAAATTCGCTTTCTTTTCGAAGTTAGGTGCAATTGTATCGATTACCACATCCACAAAATTTACTTGTGTGTTATTTAATTGCAAAATGTTTTTAAAGTTAGAACTAATCCGAAAGCCGTTTTCAAAGCAAAGCACTATAGCCCTTTTATGGAACTTAGCTTTGTCAAACAAAGTTTTTAAACTAGCTAAGTTTTTAGCACCTATTGAAGTGGAAATAACATCAGCTCTTTCCATTAGTTCAATAATCTTCGCTTCATCCTTTAAGTTTCAAGTATTAAAGTCATTAACTAACTGACTTTGATCACAATCAAGGTAATGAACTTGGTATTGTTTTTGCTTTTGTAACTCATTAACTGTATTTTGATTCAATTCCACTAAATCAATGGAAAAGTCATTTTGTTGGTAAATCGGTAATATAACACCTCTACCTATATTACCAGCGCCAAAGTGCAATACATTAATTCTTTTCATTTTTAATCTTTTCAATAATAGTTAAATAGCCTTGTTTATCTAAGAACTGATTGATGGTATAAATCGTAGCGTCTGCACGCTTCGCTTTTACGCGATCATAAAGTTGGGAAATGGTAATAATTACCTTTTCATCTTTTAAATCAACTATTGCTTTATTAATCACTGTAATGTCTTCAATATTTTGATTTTTTAGTTCTTTTCTAAATATAGCTGCTCCCATAGTAGAAGAACCCATACCTGCATCGCAAACAAAGGTAACTTGGGAAAAGTCTATCTTTGTAGCAATTGCTGGAGTATCTTTTTGTCTTGGTTTTTTTGCAGGCGTTTGCTTCATTTCTGCAACTTGTGCTTGCGCTTCTTGCAGTGTTTTCAATTGTTTTTTACGTGTTAAAGAAAGTAATAAAAGCGAAATTAACAACGAAGTTACAGCTGATAAAACGAGTGCCAAAGCATAACCAGCTACATCTAAAGGTGTTTTATTAATTTGGAGAAAACCAGCAATAACAGAACCAGGTGACACTGGTGCAATTGTCCCAGCATTAAATATTTGCAAAATGCCGTTTCCCACAACACCACCAGCAATTGTGGCCAGAATTAACACAGGTTTTAATAGCACAAACGGAAAGTAAACTTCATGGATACCACCAAAGAGGTGAATAGGACCAGAAGATGCCGCATTACTAGAAAGCTTTTTATCACGTTTAAAGAAAAAGATTAAGAAAGCAACAAGGAGACCCAAACCTGGACCAGGATTTGATTCCAATAAGAAAAGAATTGATTTACCACTGTCTCTTACTTGTTGTAAGCCTAATGGAGTTAGCACGCCATGGTTAATGGCATTATTTAGGAATAAAACTTTGGCCGGCTCTATCACAATGGCAGCTATTGGATAAAGTTTGTACTGTTGCATTATTTCAACAAGCAGTTTTAAACCTAATTGAATGTAACCAATTAAGTAAATTGATAGGTAAAAACTAGGAAATATTAAGGCGAAACCTAAAAAGCCAAGGTAAAAATTATTTACCAGCATTTCAAAGCCACTTTTAATACGGTGAATTCAAAACTTTTCAGTGTGTTTTAAGATTAGCGCTGCAATTGGGACGAATATCATCACACATAAAAACATTACTGATTTTTGACCAACAATTTTTGTAAATGCTTCGGTTTGACCAGCAGCTATTACAGCAATGGCAATAATGACAGCAATCACACCACCACGTATTTCAAAATCTTTTTACCACCAAAAAAACAATTATGGTCGGAATCACATATTGGATTCCTATTCCACCATTAAAGCTAGGTTTTTATCAGGTGTTCAACCAGATGGAATAAAAAAAGAAGCTAAAAGTCCCCAAGCAATAAAGATGCCAATAATCGGCATCGTCATTGATGAAAGCAATGAATCCAAAGACTGAATGTGAACTTTTACTTTTGCTAATTTCTTTCTCATTTTTGGTTTAGTCCTTATCTTAAGAATAAAACTTTTATTCTTTGCTTAAGGTGTCAAAAGGTCTTTTTGCAAAAAAAGCAGAATTAAGGAATTAAATTTAAGTACCTTTCAGTTCCATTTTTATCAGCAGTTTTATTGTTTAGCACCTGTGGTACTGGTATTATTCCAAATGATTTAATAGTCTTATGAGAGAAGAAGGTAGAAGTAATGTTTAACCTTTTTTATCAATCCATTCATTTAATTCCACAAGAAATCAATAACAATTAGCGAAAAAGTTGAATTGTTTGACATTCAGGCAAACAATAAAAATGATTTTAAGGTTGTTGTTAAAATGAACACAACTTTTAATGCTGATATTAATCAAAAACCAAATCAAGGAGGGTTAATAATGTCGGGCTTTGGCAACTACTTGCTTAATTTTGATCTTATTTACACATACAAACCATTTAAAAACAAACCAATTCTAGAGACAAGTATTGTTAAAAACTCTGATAATAAATTAGGGAATTTGTGATATTCCATTGATTTTTAAACAACAATGAGACTAGAAGTTTTTCCTAAGGATGAAATAACCAAAAAACTTTTAGATAATGGTTCTATTGGAAAATTGGTAGATAAAATTTACTTTGATTACAAAGTAAATTTACTGCTATATCTGGTTTATTCAGTCCTCTAATGAAATTTAAATATCTATCAACTCCGTTATTATTTTCAGCTTTATTATTTAGCGCTTGTTCTAGCGTCAATGTTGGAGCTAATTTGAAAAGTCTTATTAAGGAAACCACCGATCAAGACCTTGATTTGTCTGAATCAGTTAGTACTTCTGAGGGAAAGAAGAATTTAATAAGTTCTTTAAAGAAGTCTTACGAAACTAACCCTAGCAAAACAGCTAGTGTACTCTTGAATGCCTGGAAGCAAAGTGTAGAAAACGGTCAAATAGAGAGTTCTGAAACTAATTGAACTAATTGAAAATTTCCTTAAGCACTAGTTTCTTTAGTATCGAACAAAAGGTTGAGTATTTCAATTTGAATTACCAAAGCCTTAGTGATTTTTCAGTTGTTGCCAAATTGAACTATACCTTTACATGGTATGGCAATGATTTTTCAATAGGTTTCGCTCCAAAAAAAGGTGAAAAGCTTTATTTTGATCTCTTTTTTACTTTTAAAGCTTCTCCCAACCATCCATTTGCAGCAGAAAACTTTAAACCTGATTCAGAAGCAATCGACTTTTATGTTTCATTTAGCTGGAGATTAGAAGGAAAAGACGAAGTTAGCAAAAAACTTTTTGAATTAAGTGTTTTTGGTAGAGCAAGAGCTTTTCAAATTGATGACTACAAAATCAACCTTTTTAGTTATTTAGTTTACGTAATTAGATAACTTATTAAGATTTACTTAATTCCTCAAAACTTTTTAGTTAAATAAAAAACTTTTTTAAAAATTTTTAAAAGCTTTTTACTTCAAAATTACAAACCAGGAAACCTAAAAATTAAGTGATTTTGAAGTTTTCAAGCACGTCTTTTCCAAAAAAAGCAAAATGGATCAACATTTAATTCATCTATCTTCGTTATGTGTAAGAGTAAAGTTTTATCTAAAACAAGTCTAGGAGCTTTATTTATTTTGTGCGATACAGCTTTAAGTGCTTGTTCCAATGTCAAATCAGAGATATAAAGTTTGATTAAAACAATACTAACGAAGATTTAAATTGGTCTGAAGAAATTGAAACAGAAACAGGCCATACAAATCTAGTTAAATCTTTAAAAACTTCTTATGAAAAGATCACGATAAAACTACCAAATGCAACAATAGTTTTAATTTGGAACACGGAGAAATAATTCTTTATGGAACATCAAGTTGGGAATATATTGGTCAAAGTAATGCGGACAGAGAAGAGTTTGAAAATCATTTCGATGATCGAACAGAACAAGAAATAAGATTTTTTCGTTTTTTAAGACATTCAATTGAAAAATAATTTTTGGTTGAAAAATGAAAGCTTTTTTATTAAGAATCAGTTAACTTAATCGATCTACTTTTTTAGCTAAAAGTCAGTTTAGAATAACAGTTGAATATTGATTAATGCCAATTTAGTTAATTTTGCCATCTTACTTATTTGAATCGAGCTAGTTAAACGAGCTTATTAGCGGAATAAGCAACAATTAAAAGTTTTAAAATTATGGTCAATTAGACGAGAACTAATTTAGTTTCAGTCAAGCTGTTGGGTTTGTTTAGTTCAAAAAGCTTTCAATTTTAACCAACCTTCTTCTTCATGAAAAGCCAATTTAAAGCAAATGTACTAGCTATCTTACTAGTCTCCTTGTTTTTAATTAACGGTCTTGTTTTTCTTTCGAAAACATTATTTAAGTTATTTAATTTTCGTGTCACCCACTCATTAAATAACTACTATACCTTTAATCTGTTAATTAAAGCTTGAAGAAGTATTAAAAACGATTTTAGTTCTTTAAACAACTTTGTTTTCTTTATTGAACGCCAAGTTCATAATTTTATTGGCCTTTTAATTGAACAACCAAGCATAGAAGAAGACAATCAACCAGAAGTAATAGAAGAAACGCCTAAGTTAGAGATTGTAGTTGTCATTGAAAAGGAGGTAATTAATTCCAAACTTAGTGATTACTTCTGTTTTTTTAAATACCGCCCGCTTTTCTTTGAATTGCGTTAACTCATACTAAATAAGAGGATAAATCTCCTCTTATCTCATTGTTTGTAAACAAGTATTTTTAAACCATCTGACTAATCAATAAATCAACTAAAAAATTTACTTTTTTAAAAATGAACAAAAAATCGATTTTGTCAAAGACCAGTCTAGGTTCTTTGTTTTTCCTGTTTGGCACAGCTTTAAGTGCCTGCTCCTCTGCCACCACAGAAGTAATTTCCAGTTTTAGTAGTGCCCAGAAGTACTTTAGTGCCAACAAAAAAGAACTTAATAAACGTAATCTAGTAACCATTTTGAAGGATAGTTATAATTCTGATCCCAAGTCAACAGTTAATTCTTTATTAGCTGGCTGAAAATACAGCTTGCTGGATCAAAAGTTATTGGAGAACCCAATGGATCCTTCCCGTTTTTCTAAAGCTTTTGGTTCTAACACTAAAGATGATGTTACCCCGAACATCAGTGAAAAAGGTTTATATCTTGCAGAAACTTATCCCGGTGTAAGTAGTCAAATCGCTCAAGTTCTTGGTGTCCAAAGCCAAAAGGTAACTGGTTTTTCTTATAGCTGAACTAGCAAAACCAAGTTTGAGGTCAAAATCTTAATCAAAATGAAAGGAAAAGTTGGTAGTGATGGCACAAGTCAAACTTTAATTAAGTCTTTTTTAGGTACTGATAGCAAAGGCAGTGGAAGCAATAATCAAAATGGTGGTGTAACTGAAAAAGATTTTGAAGGTGACCAAGCTAACTTTGATGGCAATTTTATCTTTACTTACACTCAACCTTCCGATGGCAGAAGACTTGCGTCCAGCAACTTTGATCCAATTACTGGAACCATCAATTTTCCTGCTGATCTCCAAATTGAGGTAAGTACTAGTCATGAAAAGTTAAACACTTTAATGACAACTAATACTCAGGTAGGAATGATTAAGAACCGCTCTTTTAAAGGCAAATCATTTAATCTTTTGCCTTTTTTTTACTACGCCCTTCTCTAATTTTTAAACCTTATTTCGAAGCATGAATAAAAAAAGTATTTGATCTAAAACCGCTTTTGGTTCTTTGTTTCTTTTATTAGGAACAGCGTTTACTGCTTGTTCTAACTATGACTTTCAAGCTAACTTAACTAGTTTGAACCAATTGAGAACTTCAGCCAATAAAGACATTAATTTAACTCAGGACAAAAATACCTTAATTGATGCTTTAAAAACTGCCTTTGAAAATAATTCAGAAGGTACCACTAAGGTTTTACTAGATGCCTGAAAGTTTAGTCTTTATGATGCGAAGATTTTGGAAAAACAAGATCCAGTTAAATTTGTTAAAGCATTTGGTAGCGGTAAAAGTAAGGAAGACATAGAACCTAGTGCTGGCGTACGTGGTTTAAGATTTGTTGAACGTTTTGGTGATAACACAGCTAGTCTTATTAAAAATGCAATTTTATTGGATCAACAAAAAGTAGAGGTTTTTAATATTCGCTTTAAAAGTAGTCGTGATTTCACTATTCAGATTAAGCTGAATGCAAAAGGTAATTACAAAAAGAGTGAAGTCGAGAAATATAAGTCACAAATTGGTCTTCAAGATAATGAACTGGGCGATAAGGAAGAAGGCACTTTAGAAGCTGATTTAATCTTCACTTACACTCCACCTGCTTCAAATTTGTTTTCTAAGAGTAATTTTGACAAGTTAACTAAATCGATTAATTTCAATACCAATCTGAAATTAGAAATGGTTGGTAAAGACGAAGTAATGAGAAAGATTCTTAACAGTAGTGCCTTCACTAATAATCTTGCCAGTGTTAATTACCCAAACCAAGCAGTTAATTTACTGCCTTACGTACTTTACTCCATCCTCTAATGAAACTGAAACTTAAATTTCTATTAATTCCTCTTTTAGGTTCTAGTTTGTTGTTAAGCGCTTGTTCTTCAGCAGCTACTCAAGTAATTTCTAGTTTAAGTAGTGCTCAAAAATACTTTGAATCCAGTCAAGGTGAACTCAACAAAAAGAATGTCATCAAAATCTTAAAGGAAGGTTATGAATCTGATGCTAATAAGGCAGTCCATGCTTTGCTAGCTGGTTGAAAGTACACACTTATGGACCAGCAATTACTTTCTAAAGAAGTTGATAGTCGCTTTATCAAAGCTTTTGGTAGCGGACGCGATAAAGGCGATGTAACTCCTAGTGTTAGTGAAAAGGGATTGTACTTAAACGAAACTTACACTGGCTTTAGTATTCAAATTGCCAAAGTCTTAGGTGTACAAAGTCAAACTGTTAAACAATTTAATTACAAGTGATCCAGTAACTCTGACTTTAAAGTACAAATTCAAATTAGTATGAAGGGAAAAGTTGGAAGTGATTCAGAGAGTCAACAATTAATTAAATCTTTTTTAAGTTCTGATAACAATGGATCAAATCAAAATGGCGGAGTAAAAGAAACTGACTTTAATGGTGATTCTGCTAATTTCGATGGTTTCTTTACTTTTACTTATACACCTCCTACTCAAAGTAGAAAATTTGGTGCCACTTCTTTTGACCCTCTTACAACTAAGATTAACTTTCCAGCAGACTTACAAATAGATGTAAGCACTACTCACCAAAAGTTAAATACTTTAATGGAAGCCAATGAACAAGTAAAACAGATTAAAAGCCGTAAGTTTACTGGTAAAACCTTTGACTTGTTACCGTTCTTTTACTACGCACTACTTTAAAGATGAATAAGAAAAGGCTATTATTCAGAACTCCATTAGATGCTTTATTTTTATTGTTCGGCACTGCTTTAAGTGCCTGTTCATCAACTGCCACCAATGTTATTTCTAGTTTAAGTAGTGCGCAAAAATACTTTGATGCTCACAAAAGTGAACTAATCAAAAAGAATGTAATTAATCTTTTAAAAGAAGGTTACAGTACTGATTCAAAAGCTACAGTTAATTCACTTTTTGCTGGTTGAAAGTACACCTTAATGGATCAAAAAATACTGGAAAGAAATCTAGATGCTAGTCGCTTTACAAAAGCATTTGGTACTAACAAAGGCAAAGATGATGTCATTCCAAGTATTAGTGAGAAAGGTTTATTTTTAGATGAAACTTACAGTGGTGTAAGTCAACAAATAGTTAAAGTACTTGGAGTGCAAAGCCAAAAAGTAACTGGATTTTCTTACAGCTGATCTAGCACCACTAACTTTAAAGTAGTTATATCTTTTATGATGCAAGGCATTGTTGGCAGTGGTGAAGAAAGTAATTCTTTAATTAAATCTTTCTTGAGCTCTGGAAATAATGGCAATGTTACTGAAAATGATTTTAATAATGGAAATGCAAACTTTGATGGCACATTCATATTCACTTTTACTCCGCCTACAGATGGAAGAAGATTTGCATTTAGTAACTTTGATCCAATCACTGGAACAATTAATTTCCCTGCTAATCTTCAAATTGATGCAAGCACAACTCATGAAAAACTCAATATCCTAATGCAAAACAACGAACATGTTAAAAAAATTAAAAGTCGTTCGTTTACTGGTAAATCATTTGATCTATTGCCCTTCTATTTTTATGCCTTACTCTAAAAATATGAAAAAGAAAATTTGAAATAAGACAAGCTTAGGCGCTTTATTTATGTTGTTTGGAACAGCTTTAACTGCTTGTTCTAATTCTGGTTTTGAAGCAAATCTTACTAGCTTGAATCAATTAAGAACCAGTGCAAGTAAAAATACTAATTTAACCCAAAATAAAGCTGATTTAGTTACAGCCTTAAAATCAGCTTTTGAAAATAATCCAGAAGGCACTACTAGGGTTTTATTAGACGCTTGAAAGTTTACGCTTTTAGACGCTCAAATTTTAGAAAAACAAGATTTTTCCAAATTTAGTAAATCTTTTGGTTCTGGCAGAAGCATTGAAGATGTAGAGCCTAGTGCTGGAGTAAGGGGTTTACGCTTGGTGGAAAGATACACACAAGACACTGCCAATATAATTAATAACGTAATTAAACTGGACAAACAAAAAGTAGAAGCTTTTAGCATTCAATACAAAGATCCTAAAAACTTTAGAGTTCAAGTAAAAATTAATGCTAAAGGTAATTACAAAAAGGATACTGTAAAAACTTATTTAAGTCAAGTAGGTTTATCAGATGGTGATCTAAATGATACAGGTACATTAGAAGCTGAAATAATTTACACCTATATGCCACCTGCTGCCAGTTTCTTTTCTGCAAGTAAATTTGACAAACTAACAAGAGCCATCAACTTTAATACCAATTTACGAATACAAATTATAGGCAAAGATAGTGTGATGACTAAATTATTGCAACAAAGTAGTTTTGTAAAGCAACTAGCTGATCAAAAATTTCAAGACCAATCGATAAATCTCTTGCCTTACGTGCTTTACTCCATACTCTAATGAAACTTAAACTTTATTTAATTCCTCTTTTAGCTTCCGGCATTATTTTAAGTGCATGTTCTTCCACTACCAGCCAGGTTATATCGAGTTTAAGTAGCGCTCAAAAATACTTTGAAGCAAATAAAGGTGAGTTGAATAAAAATAACGTTATCAACATTCTGAAAGATGGCTATAACTCTGATCCTAACAAAACAGTTAACGCCTTACTAGCAGGCTGGAAGTACACCTTAATGGATCAAAAATTGTTGGAAAATAATTTAGATCCATCTCGTTTTAAAAATACTTTTGGCCCGAATAAAAATAAAGATGACGTTACTCCGAATATTAGCGAGAAAGGTTTATTTTTAAATGAAACTTTTACTGGTTTAGGAAGTCAAATTGCTGAAGTGTTTAATGTACAAAAACAAATTGTTAGTGGTTTTTCTTACAGCTGAACCAGCCCTAAAAGTTTTAAAGTAAACATCCACATAAAGATGGAAGGGATGATTAATGAAAAGAGTAAGGAAACAATTAAGTCTTTTTTGAGTAACAAAGATTCAAATGGAAGTAATAGCGTAGAAGAAAGTGAATATACTGGAGATAAAGCTAAATTCACTGCAGACTTTATCTTTTCCTATACTCCACCAACTGGAGGTACTAGATCTTTAACCGATAAATCATTTGATGTTATCACCAATATGATCAATTTCCCTGCTGATGTAAAGATTGATGTGAACACTTCGCATAATAAACTAAATGAACTGCTTGAGAAAAACGATCAAGTTAAGCGAATGAAAAGTCGTACATTTAATGGAAGAAATATTGACTTGCTACCCTTCTTTTACTATGCTCTACTTTAAAGATGAATAAGAAAAGACTATTACCCAAAGCTTCATTAGGTGCTTTATTCATGTTGTTCGGAACAGCTTTAACTGCTTGTTCTAATTCTGATTTTCAAACTAATTTAACAAGTTTGAATCAATTGAGGGAAGGCGTTAATCAAAATACCAGTCTAACCCAAGACAAGAAAGCTTTTGTGGAGTCACTGCAAAAAGCATTTGAAAATAATCCTGAAGGAACTACCAAAGTTTTATTAGACGCTTGGAAATTTACCTTATTAGATTCCAAAATTTTGGAGAGCAAAGACCCTTCTAGATTTGTCAAAGCTTTTGGCTCTGGAAAAAGTAATGAAGATGTTGAGCCTAATGCTAGTGTTAAAGGTTTAAGACTTGATAAACGATTTGAACCAAGCACTGCTAATATTATCAACAATGTTATTTCGCTAAATGAGCAAAAAGTAGAAGCATTTAATATCCAATACAAAAGTCGAACTAGTTTTAAAGTTCAAGTAAAACTTAATGCTCAAGGAAAATACCAAAAAAGTCAAGTTCAATCTTATCTACAACAAATTGGTTTAAATGATGGTGATTTGAAACAAGAAAGTGGCACTCTTTCTGCAGATCTTATTTTTACCTATACTGTACCTGAATCAAATCTTTTCTCTAGAAAGAACTTCGTACTTTAATGAAGAAAATTAATTTCAATACCACCTTAAAAATAGATATGGTTGGTAAAGACGAAATCATGAAAAAGATTCTTCAAAGTACTACCTTTACTAATAATTTGTCCAGTCAAACTTTCCAAGACCAATCAATTGATCTTTTACCTTACTTGCTTTATTCCATTCTCTAATGAAACTTAAACTGTTATTAATTCCTTTATTAGGATCTAGTTTATTGCTGAGCGCTTGTTCCTCTGCAACTAGCCAGGTTATATCGAGTTTAAGTAGCGCGCAAAAATACTTTGAAGCAAATAAAGGTGAATTGAACAAAAAGAACGTTATCAACATTCTGAAAGATGGCTATAACTCTGATCCTAACAAAACAGTTAACGCTCTTTTAGCAGGTTGAAAGTACACCTTAATGGATCAAAAGCTTTTAGAAAGAAATTTAGATGCTTCACGCTTTGCTAGCGCTTTTGGTTCTACTAGCAAGAAGGACGATATTACCCCTAACATTAGTGAAAAAAGTTTATTTTTAGCAGACACTTTTCCTGGTATTAGTTCAGAAATCGCTAAAGTATTTAAAGTTGAAAAGCAAACAGTTAGTGGTTTTTCTTACAGTTGAAACAGTCCAAAAAAGTTTCAGGTAAATATTCAAATCAAAATGGATGGAAAGATTGATGAATCAAGCAAAGCATTGATTAAATCATTCTTAGAGGGTAATAGTTCGGGAGGTAAAGGTAGCAATGGTAAAAACAGTATTGATGAAAGTGAATACACTGGTGAAAAAGCCAAATTCACTGGTAACTTTATTTTTACCTATACCCCACCAACTGGAGGTGCTAGAAACTTCTCTGATAAATCCTTTGATGTACCAACTAGTTCGATTAACTTTCCCGCTAATGTCAAGATTGATGTAACAACTTCTCACACAAAGCTGAATGAATTATTAGAAAGCAACGAACAGGTCAAAAAGATGAAAAGTCGTCAATTAACAGGTAAGTTATTTAATTTATTACCGTTTTTTTACTACGCTCTGCTTTAATTCTTTTAGTCCTTTTACAGTATTTGCGGTAATTTTTACAATTGTTTAATTACTGCATGTTAGGGAGTATGGCGCTTAAATTAAGGAAGTGAATTTGAGCTAGTATCCCTAGTTTAGCGCTTATTTTAAGCAGTTGTTCTGCTCTAGTTGCCAGCGTTGAACTTAAATCTTTATCAGAACTGCAAAACCTAGCAGATCGCAACACAGAACTAACGAAAAATAAACGTACCTTAATTACAACTTTACGCGAAAGTTACGGCTTAAATCCTAAAGGTACCTTAAACCTCTTGTTTGAAGGTTGAAGGTACACTTTGCTTTCACAGAGAATATTAGAACGTTGGCAAACTGAAGTAGGCCGCTTTGCTAAATCCTTCGGCAACGGTAGTAACCAAAACAGTGTTCAACCCAATGCTACGCTTAAGGGTTTAAAGTTAAGTGAACGTTCAACAACTGAGATTCAATTATTAGCTGAACAAGCCATCACTGTTAGCAAGCAAGAAGTGAAGGAGTTTACCTACAAAGTTGAATCGAATAAGCAATTTGAGGCTACGGTTAAGATTAAGGCAGATTTAAAAATTGATCCAACCAAGGCGATGAGCCATATAGAGAATATTTTTAAGGATGATGAAACTAAGAAAAAAGATGCTCAAAATTCTTTAACCATGAGTATGGGTCAAAATGAAGCTCTAGAAGCCACTTTTACATATAGTCCAGCTACTCAAGGCATCTTTGGCCGCGCTTCATTTGACCGTTTTACCAGTAACATCAAACTTAACACAAAGTTAAGAATTCAAGTTTCTAGTACGAGTGATCTAATGAAGAAGTTATTGGAGAATAGCTTAACCAGCAGTCTCAAAGACCAGAGCTTTGATAACGAAGGTGTTAACCTTTTCCCTTACACCTTATTTGCTTTGCTTTAAGATAGTGTTGGGAACAATTTGCCCAATAAGTTATCGCGAATACTGATTAAAGACTTAGCTTCTTCTTTGTATTCTTCAAGAGTTTTATCTAACAAGTAAATAATCTTACCGGCTTTTCTTTGGAGTGCAAACGATTTAACGAAAGGAACCTTAATTTCACCGGCTAGTTTTAAGGAAATAAACGGTGATTCATCACGTTTAAAGCGTTCCTTTAGATCCTTTTGCATGTATTTTAGAGCACAGTAAAAGAACGGCACATAGGTTTCATTAGGTTTTAATGCTTCCATGGCAATACCACCAGTACCATTAAACCAAGGAATAGTATGGTAGCGAATGTTTCCGATGGAGTAACCGTTAGCAATCATTGAAAGAGTATCACCTTTGGTGTTGGGTTCATTGACAAAGCTAGTGCTTTCAATACCAGCACCATAATAAGGGAATTTGCCATCCTCAAAGCGCTCATCAGCCTTTAAGTATTTACCACTCTTTAAGTGAAACACTTCACCTAAACTAATTTCACCCATTTGTTCATGGAGTTCATGTAGGTTTCAGTGTGTTAAGAAGTCTGGATCTAAGGTAAATAATTTGTGGGCATACTCGTCTCTGAGCTTACGGTTTACTTCAATTAATTCATTGAGGTGTTCGATGCGAAGGTCAAACACACTTAAAGCATGTGCAATAGTTCGTTGATCCTGAATGCTTTTAACAAGCGGAATAGGTAAATCCTTTAAATCACTTAGGCGAATGTTTTTAATGGTAGTTCCGCTAGCTAAACTGGTAATTTTTTCCTCTTGTGATTTAAGTGCATAATAAGCAAACTTGAGGTCAATTTCCAGGGGATCTAAAACAGTTAGGGTACAGCTACTCTGGCCACAGAAGTAATCCTTATCGGCTAATCTGACATAACCACAAGAACCGCCTATGATAATGCTAATGGTGTTCTTAAAGGTATTGAACTCATTGGTGCGTCCAGAGGCTTTAATACCACCGTTAAAGTATTCGTATTTACCATCGGGCGCCAATAGCTCTTTTTCGAGCATTTCACCCTTCTTGAGTTCAAATAAGCTGCCAAGGGTTTTCTTAGTTCAATTACTGTTAGTGTTAAGCTTTAATTTAGGAGTCATTTCCTTTAAATTCTAAAAACTAACTTACAGCACTGAAATAAGTGTTTGGTTCCATAAGCAATCTTTGGTTAGAAGAGATTCCCGCAATTACGTGGTAAATAAAGAAAAAACTAATTAAAAAAGAGCTGGAATCAAACCGGTCTAAGATACCACCGTGTTTACCCAATAACTTCGAAAAATCCTTAATTTTTGTGAGTCTTTTAATGTAACTAAAGAATAAATCACCACCTATGGCAAAAATGGAAGCAGTAAATATCAGTGCTAATGTGCTAACTCACCAGTAGATGTAAAAGGTACTACCACCGGAAATGAAGGAGATGAGAAAGACATTGGTAATAAGGTTATGCACATCATAGTTTTGTGGTGTTTGTAGTGCTGTCTTACTTGCATCCTTTATGCTAGGTTGTCTTACATAGTTAGGGATCGAGTACAAAACACAAATAATAGAAATGGTTAAAACTGTACCAGTAACCCCAAAGAAAGCACCTTCCCAAGTTTTTGAGGGAGAAATTTTAATGAGGGGATTTTTTCCAAAACGTTTACCAAACAGATAAGCAAAGGTATCAGTGCAAACGCCAATAGCAATTAAGAGAAAAATGGTAGTCCATCCCCTAATTACGGAAAAGTAAATTGTACCTATGCAAGCGATGAAACAGATCACTGCACCTAGGCTATAAATCACTTGCAATGATGGTCGGATCTTTATGAAGGAAGTGCTAATCATGTACACTGCCCATAAAAAGACAATCATGCCAGCCAACGAGGCAGTTCAAATTCAGTTAACGGTCGCATTTCATTCACGGAAATAGATTACGAAAAAGGTTGGAATCATCCCACCTGAAACCATAATTCCACTAAGTAGTGATAAGGATAAGTTGAGCTTTTCATAGTTTTTAAAGATACTGTTAGACAACTCCCAATTCATTAAAACGGCAATAACGCTAATAAATAAAACTATCACTAAGCCAAAAGCAAAACGGACTGCCTTAAAGTCAGGATGCAACTCATGGCTGACAATACTAGTGGTTTCTATATTACCGTCACTTTTAATGTGAATTACGCGTGAATTGAAATCAGTTGACCAAGGCGATCAAAAGTTAAAGCCGTCAGCAAAGGCTGAAAACATTAAAAAAAAACAAAAGACAATGAGCAAAACAACGAACACTGTCGATCGTTTTTTAGCGAAGGAATTATCTTTCAGATCCATTAGACCACTAATAGTTCTTTTTCTTTTTGTTTTTGAATAGTTTCTAACTGTGCAATATACTGCTTGTTAACTTTTTCTACTTCTTCTTTTAAGAATTCTTCAAAGTCTTCGTCTTTATGATCATCCTTCTTAATCATTTGAAGGGTATCACGTCGCACACTGCGCAACTCTTGGTGGATTTGTTCCACTACTTTTTTAGCTTGCTTAATGCTTTCCAAACGACTTTCTTGGGTCATTGGGGGAAAGTTAATGCGAATTTTATCTCCGTCAATCACTGGTTGTACACCTAAGTTAGCACGTTGAATTTCGCTGTAGATGGCATTAATATTGTTTTTAACGTCAAACGGCTTGATCACAATTTCCCGCGGTGGATTTACCGCAATTTGTGCTAATGCTACCATTGGCATTCTGTCACCATAGCTTTCCACAAGGATATTATCAAACAGTTTTGGATTAGGTCTACCAGTACGGATTTTGCTCAATTCTTCTTTGAGTCATTGGAACTTTTTATCAGCGGTTTCTTTAAAGAAGTTCAGGTATTTTTCTGGACTCATCACTTTATTCAGGCGTTAAATTATTTTAATGGAAAGCGGTTGCGGAAATTCAACGACAATGTAAAACACGGACTAATTATTTACTTTGCCCTAGTTTAAATAATGGATGAAAAGCATCAGTTAGACCCCTTTCAAACTTCTTCGTTCCGTCTCGACCATTAGTTGTTGCATGACAAATTTCATGCACTAAGGTATTCAATAAACTGTATTCATCTTTCAATATTTCTCTTGAGAGTTTGATAATTTTTTGATCGGTGTAACAAAGCCCGACATATTTGTGATTCTTTTCCATTAGAACAAACTGATATTCTTCATAAAGTTTTTCCCATCCTCTTATAAAACCACATAATTCTCTGGCCTTTTCCATCGCTCAATCCCAACCTTCTCTTTCAATTGGATTTAAATCTTCTATTGGCAAATCTTCTTCCTCAAATCGTTTTCGTGGCTTTTGTTCTTTAACTTTGATTTTCTCAGCCTCTTCTTCAATTCTTTGTTGTTTTAACTTTTCACTTACATGCATCAGTGTTTGCTTTTTTAAACGATCATCGTTTTCCATGCTTCTGTATTGCAAGGAATTTAACGCCAAAATTTCATATTTTTTGGTATCCATTCCATAAAGTTAATAAATTAGTTTTTCTATGTTTTTACTACTGCTATCGGCTCACAAAATATTTCTGTTTGTGTTTAAACCAATTAGTTTTTTGACATCAATAAAACTCCACTCGCCATTGTCATATTGGTCACGTGAATCTATTAATTCATCAATAAGTGTTTGTGTTCTATTGTTAATGTTGGACTTAAGAATGGTGATGATGTTTTCACGATAACAATCTCTTGGTAAATTTTTATTTTCCCGGTTAAGGGAACGCTGTAACTTTTTGTTAGGTTCTTTAATGTGATAGGAAAAGAGAAAGTCTTCATCGGTTGCAATTTTCATCCCGTTGAGAAAAATTTCTGCGCCGTTACCTGATGTATTACGGTAAACATCGCCTTTGGGTGAAGCAGCTAATAATTGCAAATCTTCCCGTAGAGCTAAGAAATTAACAATAGCTTTGTCATAGTCATCTTTTTTCAATCCTTCAATTGTGATTAAGGTACCCGCTTTTTCAATTTGTTCAGCTGGATCAACTTCCATTTGAATTGTTTTGATGCTACCTTCCAGTTCAGTTTTACTCCGTTCTACAGGAATAAAAGTACCTTGCTGACTTGTAAAACTCACTTTGATATTAGTGCGAAATAAAACAGCAATTGCATCCTTTAAAACAGTGCCAAACTTACCAATAGTTTTTTCACTTTGAACCTTTTCCTTACTTTCGTTTTGGATAAAGTGTTCGATTTTAATGCCGCGACCAAAGTCTTGAATTATTAATGTTGAGCTTGAATTGTTTTCGTTAAATTCAATTTTAGGGAATTGGGTTTCGGTTAAATGTGCTCATCAATGGCGTTAGCGATCAGTTCGCGAACAGCATCAGCTATCTCCCAATTGGTAAGAATATTTTGAATGTTTAAATCGAGATAAAACATAATCTGGGAATTTTAACAATTTGCCCAATTGGATTAAAAGAAGGGCAATACTTTGGTTGAAAAACTTTAATAAGGCCATGATGATTTTTTGAACAAGCTTCTACTTGAGGTCAAAAACGTTTGGCAAAAAAGTTTTAGCTAGACATTTATAGAAAAGAAAACCATTTTATTCTGGTTTCAATTTCATAACTGGATAAAATGCACTGGTTAATCCTTGTTCAAATCTTTTTGATACATCAGGACTAAAGCTAGTTGCATGACAAATTTCGTGCATGATAGTGTTGAACAAGTGAGAGCGTTCATTAAGAATTTTTCTAACTATTTGAATTCTTCCATTGCTATGTAATCCTTCAGCATTAGGATGTTTTTTAATGATCGAAAATTCATAGTGTTTGTATAAATTTTTCCAATTACTTCAAACCCTGGTAAGTTCTTTGACCTTAGCCATTACCCAATTCCAGTTGTCTTTTTCGATCTCAGTTAATTTGTGGAATGGCACCTCTTCCGTTTGGAATTCATTGACAAATCTATCACCAAAATCGTTGAGGGTATAGCTTTTAAATTCGGCATCATTTTCCATACTTTGATATTGTGATGAACCAATCGAAATAATTTCATAACCTTCCTCTTGTGCTCATGTTTGATAAGCAGGTGCTGCAATGTCACTGCTTTCATTGGATGTTCACAAAATCTTTCGGTTAGTGTTTTGCATTACTAACTTTTTGACATCAATAAAACTCCATTCACCAGTTTCAAACTGATCGCGGTTGTCAATTAATTGGTTAATTAAAGTTTGGGTATTTTTATTAATGCTGGACTTCAAAATGGAAATGATATTGTCACGGTAGCTATCACGGGAAAGTGTTTTACGCTCCCGGTTTAAGGATTTTTGCAATTTCTTATTGGGTTCTTTAATGTCATAAGAAAACAAGAAGTTTTCATCGGTTCCGATTTTCATCCCGTTAAGAAAGATCTCTGAACCATTTTCACTGCGATAAATATCACCCTTTTTGGAAGAAGCCAGTTTTTGATAGCCAGTTCTTAATTCCAAAAAAATAGCAATGGCTTTTTCGTAATCACTTCTACTAATCTTGCTAATGAGGATGTCAGTGCCCTTGTCAATCTTCTTGGTTTCATCCACCGTTATTTGAATTGTTTTGGTGCCGTCTTTCATACCTTCCTTCATTCGCTCAACAGGGGTAAAAGTGCCTTCACTACTGGTAAAGCTAACTTTGACATTATGACGGAAAAGAACAGCTATGGCATCTTTGAGACCAATGCCAAACTTACCAATAGTTTTTTCACTTTGAACCTTTTCCCTACTTTCGTTTTGGATAAAGTGATTGGACTTAATACCCCTACCATAATCTTTAATCACTAAAGAAGAGTTTAGAAAGCCTTTTTGCAATTCAATTACGGGGAAAGCGGTGTTGCTTAAGCGGTGTTCATCAATCGCATTGGCAATCAATTCACGGATCGCATCAGCAATTTCTCAATCAGCTAAGATGCTTTTAATATTGAGGTCTAAGTAGCGCATAGAAAGTTATTTTGAAAATGGCTAATAAAAAAGCTGGAAAGCTGCAGGAGATTAAACAGCGATCCAGCTTTTAATTATGTTATTAATCTAAAAAACAGTTGCTTATTTTTCTATTAAGGTGTATTTACCTTGTTTGCTCAATGCCTTAATGATGGCATGCTCGGCATTGATGTTAAATATGATCACCTTTAAGTTATTTTCCTTACACATTGTAAAGGCGGTAATGTCCATGATTTGCAGGTCATTCTTAATCGCTTCAGCGTAAGTTAAGCTAGCTAAAAACTTAGCATGCTTATCCTTTTTAGGATCCGCAGTGTAAACCCCATCAACACCATTCTTGCCAATTAGAATAATATCGGCTTGCATTTGGGTAGCACGCAACGCCACAGCGGTATCAGTCGAAAAGTACGGGTTACCAGTACCGCCCGCAAAAATGACAATGTCATGGTTTTTAAAGGCATCATCAATCGTGGCCTGGGACACAATGTGGGTCGCTAAACTAGGACAGCTCACTGCACTCAACAGGGTGCTGTTAAGTTTATGACTATCAAACTTAGCCTTTAAAAAAGCGCCGTTAATAACCGTGGCCATAATGCCCAAGTGGTGCCCTGCTATTTCGGTAATGTTGTAGTCACTACAAGACTTACCGCGCATAATGTTGCCCCCACCAATCACAATGCCTATTTGGTAGTTGGGTACTAGTTGTTTTAGTTGAGCGATGACAGTTTCTAAAAATTGGTTGGAAAACGGTTCGGAACTATCAGCGCTCATGCCAGCACCGCTTAGTTTGATTAGGATCTTTAGGCGCATCTTATTTTTTCATTTGCGCACTTACTTCACTAGCGAAGTCAACTGCTTCTTTGACAATGCCTTCACCAACTTCAAAGCGCACAAAATGGATTACTTTACTGTTCTTTTCCTTTAAGAATTGACCAACTGTTTTGGATTCATCGACCAAGTACTTTTGGTTTACCAGACAAATGTCAATTAAGAGTTTGTTCACGCGTCCAGCAATAGTTTTGTCTAAGAACGCTGCTTTCTTCGGATTGTCTTGGACTTCTAGTTTGGCTTGGGACTTAATGATGCTGGTTTCGTTAGCTAACCATGTTTGATCCACATTGTCCTGATCAATGAACTGCGGTGAGTTAGCGGCAATGTGCATTGCTAAGTGTTTACCATCTTGTTCATCAAACTTGCCTTCCACTTCCAAGATTACGCCAATCCGTTTGTTAGCGTGGAGGTAGCTAAAGATGTGGTTAGTTTTGCTTTCAAACACCATTAAGCGGCGCAACACAATCTTTTCATCAGTTTTGGAAGCGACTAAAGCCAAACGTTCTGCTACCTTTTCTTTGCCTTGGAGTTCGTACTGGGTTACTTCTTCAATAGTAGTGGTAGGGGTAGCCTTTTTAAAGACTTCACTAATCATTAATTGCGCAAAGTCCGTTAACTCTTGACTACGCGCTACAAAGTCCGTTTGAGAATTAATTTCCACCATCACTGCCTTGTGGTGATCACTGTGTAACACAATGCAACCATCAGCGGCTACTTTGCCTAATTTCTTAGCAGATTTAACAATTCCGTTTTCTCTCAATCACTTAATGGCCTTTTCGAGATCATCGTTATTTTGTTCCAAAGCCTTTTTACAGTCCATCATGCTCGCTTGTGTTGTTTTACGTAGTTCTTTTATGAGCTCTATTTTTGTTGCCATTAATGTAATCGATTTTTGTACCTAATAAATATTAAATTTAAGCCTGTTAGCAATTGGCAAAATGATGAAAAAGGAGGACTTGGAATATGCAAGATAAAAACGTCAAAATTCAGGGCAATCTGGTACGGGTACACCTTTCGGGATCGTTTCTGAAGTTCCAGGCAATTTACAAGGTGAAAAAGCTGTACTTACAGCTGTTAATTCTCTCCGTGATTGCCTTCTTTTGGGGCTTGTTAGGGGTTGTGTTTGTCCAGTTTTCTGGATTATATGACATTGGCATTGCTTCCATTAGTCAGGGCTTAGCACGGTTAGCGGATTATTTAATTAGGTCGAACAAGGTCAGTGTGGATGCTGACACCATTTACAACGTCATCTTCTGGTTGAGTCAAATTCTGATTAACATTCCCTTATTTGTTTTGGGTTGGTACAAGATTTCCAAAAAGTTTACCTTGTTAACCCTTTACTTTGTGGTAGTCTCCAACGTTTTTGGGTTTGCCTTCTCTTACATTCCGGGCGTGGAAAACTTCTTCTTGTTTGCTAATTTAACTGAACTTACTAAGGCCAACGGTGGCTTAGAACAAGCGATTAACAACCAAGGGGTGCAACTGATCTTTTGGGAACAAACCGCTGAAAAGCAAATTTCGTTAATGTTCTATGCGCTGATCTGGGGTTTTCTTCAAGCTGTGTTTTACTCAGTTATCCTAATTATTGATGCATCGAGTGGTGGGTTGGACTTTTTGGCCTTCTGGTATTCGGAAAAGAAACACAAGGACATTGGTGGTATTTTGTTTATTGTTAACACCCTTAGTTTCTTGATCGGTTACACCATTGGCACTTACCTTACCGGTAGCTTACTAGCACAAGGCTTTCAAGGAGATAGACAAAAACCGTTTGGAGTGGCTTTTTTCTTGTCCCCTAACTTAGTGTTTACGATCTTCATGAACATTATCTTAGGGATCTTTACCTCCTACTTCTTTCCTAAATACCAGTTTGTCAAAGTGGAAGTGTATGGTAAACACATGGAACAAATGCGCAACTACTTGTTGAGCAGTAACCAGTCCTTTGCGGTCACTATGTTCGAAGTGGAAGGGGGGTATTCGCGCCAAAAGAACCAGGTGTTAGTTACAAACTGTTTGTTTACGAAAACGGCCGAACTTTTAGAAGCTGTTAGACGAGTCGATCCGGATGCTCTGTTCTCAATTACCTTCATTAAAAAGTTGGATGGTTATATCTATGAAAGAAAAGCACCTGATAAAGTAGTCCCACCAGTAAAAGACCCAGTTAAAGCCCAGGAAAATTAATCAGGTATTTCCCGCTGGGGTTAATCAATAAAACTTATAAAATCTTTAACGTATGCGTACGAAATACCTAATTGGTAACTGAAAGACAAATAAGGATTTACACCAAGCGTTGGCCTTTGTGGAGCAATTTAAACAGCACCCTGCTAAAACTAAGGCGGTTTTGGGTATTGCCCCAGTCCACGTCCACTTAACCGAGGTAAACAAAGTCTTGCCTAATAACCTCTTACTGTTAGCCCAAGACGCTAACTTTATTGCTAGTGGTTCTTACACTGGTACGGTGAGCTATACCCAACTGCAAGACATTAAGGTCAACAGTGTCATTATTGGTCACTCGGAACGGCGAAAGTACTTTAACGAAACAGCGCAAGTTATTAATCAAAAACTAAAAGCCTGTTTACAAGCTGGAATGTTAGTCGTGCTCTGTATTGGTGAAACGGAAGGTCAACCAATTAGTTTTCTCAAAGAAGACTTAACCCAAGTCTTGCAAGGCATTGACCTAAGCTTACTCAAACAGTTAGTGATTGCTTACGAACCAATTTGAGCAATTGGTACGGGTAAAACCGCTACACCGGAAATTGCTAATAACACAATTGCCCAAATTCGCGTGTACCTTAGTGAACTGTACAACAAGGAAATTGCCCAACAAACCTCGATTCTCTATGGTGGTTCGGTTGCTAAGGACAACATTAAGGAGTTAGCACAAACCGAGCAAATTGATGGCTTTTTAGTGGGCAAGGCATCTTTGGATGTCAACGACTTTTTAGTAATGGCACAAGTATATGCATAAGAAGGTCTTACTAGCCATTTTGGATGGTTATGGTATTAGTAATAAGCAACACGGTAATGCGGTGTACCATGCTAAAACTCCAGCTTTAGACAGTTTGATTAAGGATTATCCCTGTGTCATGTTAGAAGCTTCGGGGGAAGCCGTTGGTCTACCACAAGGACAAATCGGTAACTCGGAAGTGGGTCACCTCAATATTGGGGCTGGTCGAATTGTTTACACTGGTTTATCGTTAATTAACCAAAACATTAAAACCGGGGCCTTTCACCACAACCAGGTGTTACTAGAGGCGATTGCTAGGGCCAAGGCTAACAATGCTAAGTTGCACTTAATTGGTCTGTTTTCCCATGGCGGGGTACACAGTCACATGGACCATTTGTATGCCTTGATTAAACTAGCAGCACCGCAGGTCAAAATGGTGCTCCACCTCTTTGGTGATGGGCGGGATGTAGCACCTTGCACGATGAAGAGTGACCTTGAAGCCTTCATGGTGTTCTTAAAGGATTACCACAATGTCATCATTGGTACCTTAGGTGGGCGTTACTATGGTATGGATCGTGACCAGCGCTGGGACAGAGAAGAGATTGCTTATAATGCCATTTTGGGTAACAGTAAGGCTAGCTTTACTGATCCGGTAGCTTATGTTCAAAGTGCCTATGACCAAAAGGTAACCGATGAGTTTTTGTACCCGGCTGTCAATGGTAATGTAGATAAAGAGCAGTTTGCGCTCAAAGATCATGACAGTGTGATCTTCTTTAACTTCCGTCCTGATCGTGCGCGGCAAATGTCACACATGCTCTTTCAAACAGATTACTATGACTACACCCCTAAAGCAGGACGAAAGCACAACCTCTTCTTTGTCACGATGATGAACTATGAGGGGATTAAACCAAGTGCCGTGGTCTTTCCGCCCGAAACTATTCCCAATACTTTTGGGGAAGTCATTGCGCACAATAAGTTAAAGCAACTGCGAATTGCAGAAACGGAAAAGTACGCCCATGTAACCTTCTTCTTTGATGGTGGAGTGGAAGTGGATCTACCCAATGAAACTAAGTGCATGGTACCTTCGTTAAAGGTGGCTACGTATGACTTAGCACCGGAAATGGCATGTAAGGGGATAACTGATCAATTACTAAATCAAATTAACCAGTTCGATTTGACGGTGTTGAACTTTGCCAACCCTGATATGGTAGGTCATACTGGTAACTATGCCGCTTGTGTGCAGGGCTTAGAGGCCTTGGATGTGCAAATACAGCGCATTATTGATTTCTGCAAGGCTAACCACATTACCCTGTTCTTAACTGCTGACCATGGTAACGCGGAAGAGATGATTGACAGCAACAATAACCCAGTTACCAAACACACTGTCAACAAGGTGCCGTTTGTATGTACTGATACAAACATTGACTTACAACAAGACAGTGCTAGTCTAGCCAATATTGCCCCAACCATTTTGGCTTACTTAGGGCTCAAACAGCCCGCAGAAATGACCGCAAACTCCCTTTTAATAAGTAAAAAGTAAACAAATGAAAAAACTATCTGGTATCGGTGTATCTGATGGCATGGCCCTAGCCAAAGCCTTCCTTGTTAAAACACCGGAATTCGCTGTTAACAAATACCTCAAGCACCAATTAACGAAGGCGCAGGCCAAAAGACTCTTGGACTCAGCTTTCAAAAAAGCCGTTAAGGACTTAGAGGAAATTAAGGAAATTACCGTTAACAACATTAACACTGAAGCGGGCATGATCTTTGATGCGCACATTCAAATACTCAACGATCCCACGATCACCGAGCAACTAGAACAACAGTTAGCGCAAAATGTTCATCCTGTTATAGCCGTGGACACTGTCTTTAGCCAAACGGCTACCATGTTTAGCCAAATGCAGGACAAGTATTTCCAGGAACGTGCTGCAGACATTTTGGACTTGCGCCAACGCTTATTAGCTTATTTAACCGGACAAAAACCACATGACCTGGTCAAGATTAAGAGTGATGTCATTATTGTGGCCCATGACTTAACGCCGAGTCAAACTGCTACCCTTAACAAAAAATACGTCAAGGGTTTTTTAACCGAAATAGGTGGTCGTACCAGTCACGCTGCCATTATGGCGCGTTCACTGGAAATTCCCGCAGTGGTGGGCATTAAGGGCATTACTACTAAGGTCAAAGACGGTCAAATAGTTGGGGTTGATGGGCGCAAAGGAATAGCTGGCTTAGACCTAAACTCCAAGGACACTACCGAGTGGAAGAAACAAAAAGCGTTGGAAGAAAAATACCAACAAGAACTCAAGCAGTACACCAACAAGGAAACCGTGACTTTAGATGGTCATGCGGTTGTGGTGGCTGCTAACATTGGTAATGTGAAAGACATGGAATTGGCATGTCAGTACAATACCAACGGGGTTGGTTTATTCCGCACTGAGTTCCTCTACATGAACAGTCAAGAATGACCCGATGAAGAAACGCAGTACCAGGCTTACAAAGCAGTGTTAGAACAAGCGCACGGTGATTTAGTGATTATCCGCACCCTAGACATTGGTGGGGACAAGAAGCTTAATTACTATGAGTTTCCTCACGAAGATAACCCCTTCTTGGGCTACCGCGCTTTGCGTTTAACCTTAGACAAACAGGACATCTTTAAAACACAATTGCGGGCTTTACTACGTGCTGCTGATCACGGTCAGTTGGGCATTATGTTCCCGATGGTCGCTACCTTGGATGAACTGTTGCAAGCCAAGCAACTGTTAAACCAGGTGCACCAGGAGTTGGGTGGCAATAAACAGTTTAAGCTCGGGATTATGATCGAAATCCCCGCTGCTGTTTTAGCGGCTAACACCTTAAGTCACCACGTGGATTTCTTCTCCATTGGTACCAATGACCTGATCCAGTACAGCTTTGCGGCTGACCGGATGAATAAGAATGTTAGTTATCTCTACCAACCTTTAAACCCAGCTTTATTAAAACTCATTTACCTCACCATTGAAGGGGGTAAAGTGAATGATATTTGAACGGGAATGTGTGGTGAGATGGCCGGTGAACCGTTAGCGATTCCCCTACTTTTAGGTTTGGGTCTCAAAGAGTTTTCCATGAGTGCTAGTTCCATGTTTAAGGCGCGGATGATTATCGCTAAGCTCAATTACACAGAGTGTCAGACATTAGCACAAAAAGCATTAACCTTAGCGAACGCCAAGGAGGTGGAAAAGCTAGTGGAAAAATTCTTCAAGAAGAAGGATATCTTCATCTAGTAACCATACCGTTTAGTCAATACCTTAATGTGATCCTTAAAGATTGAAATTAGGTAGCGCACTCTACGGGTCGTTAGGTTGAGTTTTTTAGCAATCTCTAAATTTTTGTAACCCTTTACATAAAGCGCAAACACCTGACGTTCATCCTCATTCTTGGCTTTCTTAAACGCTAAGTGCACCATTTCACGGAATTCTACACTTCTTAAATAGTTTTCAGGAGTGTAAGAGACTGTGTTTTGTTCCTCGAGTGTTTTCATGTCCTTAAAGTCAATTCAGTCATCAACCTTATTCATTAAGCTACGGTAACTCGACTTAATGAAGTTAGCACCATTTAACTTCAAGTAGGTCTCAAAGCTCAAACCGTATTTGGGGTCATAGCGCTTCTTGGAGTCATGCTCGGCGTGGAGCGCAATTGACACAATTTCATCTTCAGACAGTCCTAGGTGTCTCCAGGACTTTCAGTAAATCTTAGCTGCTAGTAATCCTAGCTTTGTATTAAAAATTTGTAGTTTCATACGGGAAAATTATCCCGGAATGAACAACGGATCAATTTCTCAAATTTACTCTTTTTTTAGGGCAAATTTTGCATAAAAAAATACCTGAAAGACTCAGGTATTTTTTCAGCATTTTTCGCTCGTTTTTTACCCAATTAATGCACTAAAGTTACATTAACGTTAATCTTGAGTTGACTCACACCTTGGAGCGTATTGTGCGCTGGGCAGCGTTTGGAAACAAAGTCAATGAACTCCTTGATTTCCGTTTCACTGTTAGGGGAGTGGATTTCCCAGTGCAGGTTAATTTCCCTTAAACCAAAATAACCATCGGTGGGGTTGGTTGAGCGTGAACCAGTGACATTCATCAACAGTTTATTGATGGTAATCATTTTAGCTGGTGCCATCAAGTTAGCGGTTGCCAATTCACAAGCAGCTAAACCAGAGAGCAGAGCAGCTAAAGGACCAAAACCCTTAGCGGTGTGCTTGGGACGGGCATCGAGTGTAATTTGAAACTGATCACTGATGGCAGTCATGGAGCTGTCTTCGTTTAAAACAGCAGTGATGTCGTACTTTTTGTCCATATTTACTATATGGATTTAAGTTTAATTTAACTCTAGCGCGCCACTAAGAGAGGCGGTTGTGTTTCTTTAAGGTGCGCAGTGTTCTGGTAGAAACTAAGATTCTGGTGGTCTTGCCATCAGCAGTTTTGACCTTGCATGGTTGGAGGTTAACATTCCACTTTCTGCGCGTAATAGTCTTGGAGTGGGAACGATTGTTGCCATACAAAGGCCCTCTTAAAGTAAGTTGGTCTTTTTTTGCCATATCAAATAATTGTAACAAAGCTTACATATTGCTTTGTCAATCACTGTCATGCAATTTGTTCTTTTGCATGTCCCGCTCAGGTTGACGCATCCGGCTTTTAAACAAATCCCCCGCTAAAGGTACGCGTTTAAAGGTGCCATTGGAACGAGGATTGACGTAAATCTTTTGCACTGACTGTAAGGAAAGTTTCCCCTTCTTGGGTTGGGTTTTGCACTTCAAGGGAATTAACCTTAAGCGCATGGGGCGGAGAGGGCTAATGCGCTTGTCGTTAACTTGTTCTAATAACTTTAAAAATGCTTGCTTTTCGTGTGAGGTACAGAAGGTAATACATGAGCCCTTGTGGTTGTTCCGTCCTGTGCGACCCATCCGGTGCAAATAAGTTTCAAAGTTTACACAAGCGGAATAGTTGACTACCATGTCCACCCCTTCCACATGGATACCACGACCGATTAGATCAGTTGTTACTAATACTATAGGAGCAGTTGTGTTAGCAAACAGCTTTAAGTTGCGTTCGCGAATGAACTGCGCTTTGTCCCCGTGAAGTGGATAAGTTTTGACATCATTCTTGCGCAAGAAGATGCACAGCTCATCAACTAACTTCTTGGTGTCACAAAAAACAATAATCGACTTCGCTCTAGTTTGCGATACCAAAGAATAGAGGGCTTGTTTCTTCCGGTTAGAAAAAAGATAACAAACAAATTGATCAATGAGTTTGTTATCTGGTTCAGGGGCATTTTGTTTTAATTCTGGTGCTGCTAGGAAAATACCATTCTTGGTAATTTGTTTAGCTGTTTCAATTGTCTCTTCATTGTAACTAGCAGAATAAACCGCAATTTGTTCAAACTTTTCAATGCGACCTAACAGATCAAACAGTTTTCTCTTAAAACCACGGTCGAGCATTAGGTCAACCTCGTCAATAATGAGGTGTTCTAGGTGTTCAAACTTAATTACACCCCGTTCTAACAGGTCCATCACCCGCCCCATAGTGCCCACAACTATTTCTGGTTGGTTTTCTAGTTGTTTGAGTTGTTGTCAAATGGGGATGCCACCAATTAAGCTCACTACCTTTAAATGGGTGTGTTTAGCAAAGTTAATAAAGGTGGTTTTAATCTGTTCGGCCAGTTCACGGGTAGGTGCAACTACCAATGTTTGGGTCGTACCTTTACTTGGTTTTTTAAGGAGTGTTTCAATGACCGGAATGGCAAAAACAGCGGTTTTACCAGTGCCGGTGGGGGAGTGGACAATCAGGTTTTGATGTTGGAGAAACTGGGGAATAGCCAGTTGTTGAATCGTAGTTGGTTGGTTAATGTTGTTATCTTTGAGTGTGGCAATTAAGGCAGGAGAGACGCCTAGTTCATTAAAAGTTGAGTCCATAGATGACTTTGATAGTTATTAGTAATTAATTAGTTAACAGCCCACTTAAGGTGGTTGTTTTGGTTTATTTATTATAAGTTTGGGGGCTGATTTTGTGGGGTTCACCCCTTGACTGGGCTAATTTCTTATTTTGTTATAATTCAACAAGTATTAATTCATGCAAATTGATAAAAACGGGATCATTAAATCCGCACAACTCCACGACAAGGACGTGGGTAGTATTCAGGTACAAGTGTCCCTTTTAACGAGCCAAATTAAACAGCTCACCGACCACTTACTAGCTAACAAGAAGGACTTTATTTCCAAACGTGGTTTGTACGCGAAAGTATCAAAGCGCAAGCGCTTGTTGAAGTACTTAAAGCACAACGATTTAGAGGCTTACAGAAATTTAGTTAAAACCTTAAATCTCCGGGGTTAGTTTCATGGCTAAAATTAACTTCTTTGCCTTCGGTGGTCAGGACGAGAGGGGCAAGAATTGTTTTGTTCTCGAAATCAATAACGATGTTTTTATTTTTAACGTTGGTAGTTTGACACCAACAACCGCTGTTTTAGGGGTCAAAAAGATCATCCCTGACTTTAGTTGGATCCAGGAAAACCAGGCCCGCATTAAGGGCATCTTTATCGGTAATCCAGTAACGGAAAACATTGGTTCGCTGGAGTTCTTATTCCACACCGTTGGTTTCTTTCCGATTTACACCAGTACGATTGGCGCTGTGGTTATTAAAACTAAGATCCACGAAAACAAGCTCAATATTCCCCATGACGAGTTGGAAATCCACGAGCTTAAACCGTTAGAAACGGTCAAGATCGGGCACCATAACATTACGCCCTTTAAGGTATCGAGTTCGATTCCTTCCTCGTTTGGCTTTGCGCTCCACACTGATGATGGGTACATTGTCTATGTCGATGACTTCATTGTGCTCAATGATAAGAACATCGCCTTTGAAAACCAACTCAATCAGATTATTCCCCAAGTAGCGAACAAGACCCTTTTGTTAATTACTGGAGTTGGTCTAGTGGGACGTAACACTGGTTTTACAACCCCTAAGCACAAATCCTTGGAACAACTCAACCGCATTATTGCCTCCGCTAAGGGTCGGGTATTTGCTGCTTGTTATGATTCCAACGCTTACAGTGTGATGACCTTGGCCCAAATTGCACGGATGCAAAACCGCCCCTTTGTCATCTACTCCCATTCATTTGTCCACCTCTTCAACGCGATTGTGCGCCAAAAGCTGTTTAACAACACCCACTTAAACACTATTTCGATTGAAGAGATTAACAACTCCACAAACGCCATTGTTGTTTTAACCGCGCCACCAGATAAGTTGTATGCCAAGCTGTTTAAGATTGGTACTAATGAGGATGAACGGGTACGGTATCGCAAGACCGATAGCTTTATCTTCATGATTCCCCGCATAGCTGGGTATGAAGAGTTGGAAGCACAAATCTTGGACGATGTCGCGCGTAATGAGGTGAGTTACTACAACTTGGGTCGGGAAATCTTGTCGATCAATGCATCGGATGAAGACATGAAGTTTTTAGTAACTTCCTTAAAACCTAAGTACATTATTCCCACATCCGGTCTGTACCGTGACTTCATTAACTTTACCATGGTAATGAAGCAAGCTGGTGTGGAACAAAGTCAGGTCTTAATTCCCTTTAATGGTGAAGTCCTAGCCATTAACCACAAGCAAATTGACAACAAAAAACGGGAATTAAAGCTCAACCCTAAGTGTGTTGACTCCGCTGGTTTGCAGGAAATAGGGGCCAGCATCATGTTTGAGCGTGATCAGATGTCTGAAGCGGGTGTGGTTACCATCATCATCTACTATGACTCCAAGAAGAGTGAGTTCCTAAACGAAATTACCTATTCCTTTTTAGGAGTTAGCCTAGATAGTAACAATCAGGTTAAACTCAAGACCAAAATGGAAGAGTTAATTCGCAAACAAATTAACGACATTAAGGACTTTACGACAATTAAGCGACGTTTAGGCAAAGACACATCGAAGGAACTCAAGGTTTCTATTAAACGAGCTGTCATGAATTTATTTACCAAAATGACTGCTAAAGCACCACTAATCCTGTCAACTATTATTTCTATTTAGTTGTTACTGGGATGACCCTAGTACTAAAATCAATAAGACTAAGGGATGCTGAAACAGATTTCCACTACCACTAAGAAAGAACCGTGAGTTAATTTGTCCTTGTTAATGGTCCATAACTCCTTTTTGGACATTAACTACTTCTGAACCACCAACCTCAGCATCCATAAATACGGTAACTACCTCGTTAATAACCTCAATAAGGCACAGTGAAACACGTTGTCGAGTGTTTTACAACTCAAAAAAGCGCCCCATTCCGGTTTTTTGTGAACGGATCAACACAACTATATTCCGCTGCATCGCGTTAAAACCAACTTGTGTGAAAAAATTGAACTGGCCGCGGTGCAACAAAGCCATCCGTTTCACCAAACTATTCATGATTTTTTAAGACAAAGTACTTGTCCTAAAAAACGACAGCGTTTAATTGAAAAACTGCAAATTCCCAATGAGTTGCGCTGATTTTTGGGCTTTAATGCACTCAAGAAGTTAAGCCAGTTTGTGGTGTTTGAACTAGATAACACCAATAAGTTAACGAGTGAAACACTTAGTCAGTTCTTCACCACTAAGTTTGTCAATAAGGTGTACTTTAACCAGATCCAGTTTGAGTACAACAACTTTGTTGGTTTATTGGAAGACCATGAACGTGACCTAGTGGAATTTAGCACCCACTTCTTTAACAGCTTCTTTGAACAACCTGATCACTTAACTAAAAGTTTTTTTGAACAGTACTATGCGCTTACAAGACAACGAGAACGTTTACTGCACAATTTAAAAGTTCAAAGCTATGAAACCAAACACGGGGTTAATACCTACTTTGAAAATTTGCAAATTACCCGTGCACAACAGCAAGCCAATCAGCTTAAGCGTGCCTTCAAAAAACAGCAGCGCAATTCGGTGCAGCTGATTAACCGCTTTATGTCGTCCTTGTGGTGGAGTCAAACCAAGATTAAGTTCAAGAGTATCTTTAACTTTTACAAAACCCGGATTTTGGAAAAACGGATTGTAGCCAAGCGAATCCAAATCAAAATTTGACTGTTAAAGGAACTGAAACAAATGCGCTTACTTAATCCCGATTTGTTAGTGAGCACAATTGCTGAAAGTGAGCGCCTAGTAGAACAGTTAATGAGCAACATCCAGCGCTTGTACCAGCAAATTTTGCAGCTAAAACCAGGTCAATCACTTAACTGAAAATACCAAGCAATTAGCTTTGAATTGGAAAAGTTAACTAAGCCAATTGTTTTGACTCATGATGCGGTGATTGGTTTTTTAATTAAATCTCGTTTAGCTTTTTTGCAAGAATACGCTAAGGGCTTAAATCGCTGTGAGCAACACAACAAGCTGGTCAATGAGTTAAAGCAAAACGTTCTGTTAAACCAAAACCAGTATAAGGGTGAGGTTAGCCAAAGCTATTCGGTTGTAAACCAAAAGGCGGTTTTTAAGGGTTTTATCCAAACAGTTAAAGCAGCGCTTAACTACACTAAGTTAAAACACACCTTAGATCCGTTTAACCTAATGAATATTGTTCAAGAACGCTGTTTTGAACAACTCTTAACTACTTACGAAAAATTAGATTGAACGAAATACGAATTGAACCAACTCTACTTTGTGTGCCGTGCTTTATGAACTAACTTGCACAAACAAACACAACACTTCTTTACCAAATACCAGTTTATTACCCATGGTGTGGTTGACTTTGTCTTTAACCAAGGTCGGAATCAAACTCAGTTTGCCAGCTTAAAGGCCAACTTAAACCGCGATTGAAATTCCCCGAAGTGAAAGTTACTGGTGGATAAAACAGTTAATAAATACTTCGAAGCCAACTTGCACCACCCTCAAGCTTACTTGTTGTTACCTAATCGTAATGCCACTACTTTAACAGAAGCAAACACCACTACCATAAACCAACTTAACTTAAAAACCCAGCTCAAACAGTGACGGGCACACTACCACCTCCTTTTACAAGACATTCGTTTAATCCAGTGGTTGTACAAAAAAGAAATTAAGCAAAAGCAACAGCAAATTAAAGCACTGCTAAAAAATTATGGCACTTTAAATAAGCTGCTCAATACTCAAATTAGTAAAGTCAATAACGTGGTACGCAAAACCTTCTTTGTGGATTCAGAAGAGTGTGATTTAAACCGTTTACAGGCATCGAATAAGCTGCACTTTAATCTCTTAAACGCGATGGTGAATGTCATTAGTTTTTGTCTCAAAAAGTGCCGGCAAAATCCCAAAAAACTAAACCGTACTGCTAACCTCAAAATGCTGTTGGATAACACCTTTAAAAACGGTATTCCGAGCTGAATGATCTTTAGCGATTTAAATAAAATTAACACCAAGCAACGCTTTAAACTTTACCTGTTATTTAAGCTATTGTTACACCCCCAGTTGGTGTTGGTCGACTCCTTTGTCAACTTTAACAAACACACTTATAACTTTACCCGTGGTTTGTTAATTGCCCACCAAAACCAACAAGGCATTGCATATTTATTTAACGATCCGCACAATAACCTCGTAAAGGATTTTTTCACCCAAACAATTAACTTTGAAACCAGAGCTAAAAACTAATGATTTTATTCGCGTTAAGGGCGCGCGTGAAAACAACCTGAAGAATGTAAACATCGATATTCCCAAAAACCAGTTTGTCGTTATTACGGGGTTGTCGGGTTCGGGTAAATCATCACTTGCCTTTAACACCATTTACGCGGAAGGCCGCCGTCGGTATTTGGAATCACTCTCGTCATATGCCAGACAGTTTCTCGGTAACAGTGATAAACCGGATGTAGATTCGATTGAAGGGTTATCCCCAGCCATTTCAATTGACCAAAAAACCACTTCACACAATCCCCGCTCCACTGTGGGAACAGTAACGGAAATTTACGATTACCTCCGTTTACTGTGAGCGCGGATTGGTATACCCTTTTGTCCTAATGGTCATGGTGCCATTCAAACCCAAACCGTTAACCAAATTGCCAACCAGATCTTTAACTTACCGGTTAAATCACGGATTCAAATCTTAGCCCCTACCATTAAAAACCAACGCGGTACCTTTGCTAATGAGTTTGCTAAATACCAACAGTTAGGCTTTCTCCGGGTTTGGGTTGATGGTCAGGTCTATACCTTAGATGAAGAAATTAAGTTAGACAAGAACACCAAGCACAACTTGAGTGTGGTAGTGGACCGGATTGTCATTAACCAAGACAAGCAAACCTTGGGTCGGATTGTTGATGCGATTGAAGGTGTGATTAAACTAACTGAGGGTCGGATTGAAGTGTTGTTGGAAGATGGTAAGATACTTAGTTTTAATAAGAACCACGGTTGTGATCAGTGTGGTTTTTCAATTAGTGAACTAGAGCCACGCTTATTCTCCTTTAACTCCCCTTTAGGTTCGTGTGAGTACTGTAAGGGTTTAGGTTTTAGTTATGAACCGGATGTGGAAAAGATTATTCCCAATCCGTTGTTGTCCATCAATGAAGGTGGTATTGACATCTTTAAGAACATAGTGCACGGTACATCACTAGATTGACAGCGCTTCTTGTCTTTAATTAACCACTATCAAATTCCCCTAGACCAACCCTTAGGTCAAATGGATACTGATTTAGTACGGATGATCTTGGAGGGTAGTGATGAACCAATTGAGATTAAAACAGTATCAAACTCAGGTGCCAAAAATGTGCGCTTTGAACACTATGAGGGTGTGGCTCACTTAATTAAACGCCGTCACTTAGAGACTAGTAGTCAAGCCAGTCGTGAATGGTACTCGGCTTACATGTCTGAAATTACCTGTAAGAAGTGCCAGGGCAAGAAGCTTACTACTAATTCTTTAAGTGTCAAGTTAGGTGGGTTGGACATTATTAGCTTTACGGAACTCTCGATTGATAAAGCAATTGAATTCTTGTTGCAAATAGAACTGAATCAAGAACAGAAGAAGATTGGTGAGTTAGCTCTTAAAGAGATTATTAACCGTTTATCCTTCTTGAAGAATGTGGGCTTAGAATACCTTAACTTAGCGCGCCGGGCTTCTACCCTGTCAGGTGGTGAAGCACAACGGATTCGCTTAGCCACCCAAATTGGTTCGCAACTCACTGGCGTCCTTTATGTCTTGGATGAACCCTCAATTGGGCTACACCAAAAGGACAATGATCGCTTAATTAACACGATGATGGTAATGCGGGATTTGGGCAACACCTTACTCGTGGTAGAACACGACAGTGAAACCATGCTAGCAGCTGATTACCTCATTGATATTGGTCCTAAAGCGGGTAACCAAGGTGGGGAAGTAGTAGCTGCTGGGACACCGCTAGAGGTAATGGAAAATACTGACTCCTTAACGGGACAGTATCTCAGTGGCAAAAAGCAAATTGAGGTACCAAAAACCCGGCATGCTGGTAATGGTCGCACCTTAACCTTAAAAGGAGCCAAGGGCAACAACTTAAAGAACATTAATGTCACTATTCCCTTAAATAAATTAGTACTAGTGACCGGGGTATCGGGTTCAGGGAAATCAACCTTAATTAACCAAACCTTAGTACCGATCTTGGAACGCTTGGTGAACTATAAGAATGTTAAACCTGCACCCTATAAGGAAATCATAGGGGTCAACCACATTGATAAGGTGGTAGTGGTGTCGCAAGATCCGATCGGTCGCACTCCCCGCTCTAACCCCGCTACCTATGTCAGTGTATTTGATGACATTAGGGAGTTGTTTGCCAACACTAAGGAAGCCAAGGCTCGGGGTTACACTAACTCGCGCTTTTCCTTTAATGTAGCCGGTGGGCGCTGTGATAAGTGTTTTGGTGATGGGGTCATTCGGATTGAAATGCACTTTTTACCCGATGTTTATGTGACGTGTGAAATGTGTGATGGCAAGAAGTACAATCCCCAAACCCTGGAAGTTAAGTACTTAGGCAAATCGATCTTTGATGTGTTACAGATGTCATGTCAGGAAGCTTATGATTTTTTTAAAGCAATTCCGAATATTGCGAGAAAGTTAAAACTACTCTGTGATGTCGGTCTGGAATACCTCCAGTTAGGTCTTAATGTTACCTTCTTGTCAGGTGGGGAAGCACAACGAATTAAACTAGCCAAGTTTCTCCAGAAAAAGGCAACTGGTAAAACCTTGTACGTCCTGGATGAACCTTCAACGGGACTACACATAGAAGACATTAATAAGCTGTTAACGGTGATCCAACGGATTATTAAAAACGGTGATAGTGTCATTATTATTGAGCATAACCTAGATATTATTAAGATGGCGGACTACATCATTGATTTGGGTCCTGAAGGTGGGGAAAAAGGTGGACAAATTATTGCCCAAGGCACACCAGAACAACTGTTAAATCAGGTCGATAAGTCCTACACTGCCCAGTATCTCGCTAAAATCTTAAAGTAAGCTTAAACATGCGCAAGGTCCTTTACCAGAAATACCGTCCCACCAAGTTTAGCGATACTGTCGGTCAGGACAGCATTAAACGCATTATTGTTAATGCCATTACCCAAGACCAATTACCCCACGGTTACATCTTTGCGGGGGAGCGGGGTACGGGAAAAACGACCTTTGCCAAGATTATTGCCAAAGCCATTAACTGTTTAAACTGGAACGGCGATGTTTGCAACCAGTGTGAGGCATGCCAAGCGATTAACAGCAACAGTGCGATTGATGTGTTTGAAATTGATGCTGCTTCCAAAAACGGGATTAACGACATTAGGGAGCTAGCGGAAAATGTCTTTAACCTACCCTTTAAGTTCAAAAAGAAGGTTTACATTTTGGATGAAGCCCACATGCTCACCCCCCAATCTTGGAGTGGGCTTTTAAAGACCTTAGAAGAAGCACCCGATTATGTCTTGTTTATTTTTGCCACCACCGAATTTAACAAGATTCCGATCACGATCTTGTCGCGTTGCCAAAGCTTCTTCTTTAAACAAATTACTAACGATCTCATCCAGCAACGGTTAGCGGAAGTAGCGGCTAAGGAAAGCATTAAGATTACTACTGATGCTTTGGTCAAACTAGCTGATTTAGCGCAAGGTTCGTTGCGTGATGGGTTGAGCTTGTTGGACCAAATTAGTAACTTTAGTGAAAGTAAAACCATTAGTTTAGCTGATGTTGAAAAGACCTTTAACCTGCTTGACAAGGAACAAAAGTTTGGTTTTATTGAAGCAGTTTTAAGTGGTGATCTCAAACAATCCTTTCACTTAATTGACAACTTTGAAAGTCAAGGGATTAACTTTGTTCACTTTCTCAGGGAACTGTTTGCCCTAACAGTTGATTTATATGGTTATGTCAAAACGGGACAAATTGCAGTTGTAAAACCCAGCGACCAAACAATGGCGGCAAAGCTTCGTTTTCACCCCAAACAGTATGCTCTTTTGGTTCAAGCAATTGAAGCTAACAATGGTTATGGTCCTTCACAACTATCCTTAAGTGATCAGATTAAAGCAATTGTGATTCACTATAAAAATGCCGTTAGCAAAGAGCCACACATACCCGCTTATACGCCAGTGGTACAAACTCAATCACCAGCAAAAGAACCCGTTCCTTCAAAAACTGTAGAAGAGGCCAAGCCCCAACTACCAGCAAAAGAACCTGTTCTTTATAAAGTAATAGAAGAACCTAAAGTTTCATCATTCGTAAAAGATCCTGTTGCTTCTAAACTAATAGAACAACCCCAAACTATAGTGCAACCAGAAGCACAGCAAGAAATTACAGAAGTAGAACAACCAACAGAAACTTCACCAGCTCCAGCAACTGATTTATTTGGGTTAGCGATTAAACCAGAGGTGGTACGCAAACGCGGTCGTAGACCTCTTTCTGTAGAAAACACTGATTTTTTTCAGCCCGCTGTTAAAAAATTAATACAGCCTGTAAGCAAGCCTGCTCCTATTAAGTTAATAGAACCATCAGATAATAACCCAGTTTCCATCCCAATAAAACTTAACCGGGCTGTGATTGCCGTTTCTGTTTATGGGCACAATGATCCTAAACTAGTAGCCCACTTCCAACAGTTATTGGACAGCTTTAAAAGGGAGTTCACCCAAGCAGAAAAAACTAAAGACAGCAGTTACTTAAAGCAGTTTTCCGATAAGTTTACCGCTAGTGATTTAAGTAAGGCTATTAAGGTTCTAGCAGCATCACCCTTTGGTTTAGTCTTAATTTTCGAAGATAAAGAGATAGCAACAAGGTTGTGAAAGGAAGCGCTTACCGAAGCGACTGCCCAAGCCACCTTGTTAGAAATTTTTCAACAAAACCTGTTCTTGAGTTCCTTTACTTTGAGTGAATATGAAACTAAGGTACTAGCTAAAGTGGAACAACTAACGCATAAACCCCAAGTGTTGCAATTACAACAGTTAGAACAGTTAAGTAGTACCGTTGTTAAAAAAGCTCAAAAAACAGCGGCACAGGAGATCGCTGATACGTTCTTCAAAGGGCTTTATGAAGAAAAGTAATAAATTAGAATAATAAGCAGTTTTGTTAATATGCAAAAAACATCAATGCTAACAAAAGAACAGGCCAACAAGCGACGACAGTGGTATATTGTCGACGCTGCTGGGCTCGTTCTCGGTAAGTTAGCGGTTAAAGCGGCCGATCTTATTCGCGGCAAGAATAAAGTTGATTTCACCCCTAACCAAGATTGTGGTGATTACTTGATCATTATTAACAGTGATCAAGTTGTGTTGACTGGCAATAAAAAAGAAAACGAGTTTTGGTACCACCACTCCCAATACATTGGTGGCATTAAGAAGGTAAGTGGTCGTGATATGTTGAAAAAACAATCCGACAAACTGGTCTATAATGCTGTTAAGGGCATGTTACCTGATAACCGTTTAAGCCGTCGTTGAATCACCAAGGTACACGTGTTTAAAGGTGATAAACACAACATGGAAGCGCAAAAACCTACCACTTTAAATTGAAGCTAATATAAATGGAAAAACAATCTTATTATGGACTTGGACGCCGTAAGTCTTCAAGTGCTAAAGTTTATCTAACGCCTACCCAAGACAAGGGTAAGATTACTGTTAACCGTCGTGATCCTAGTGAATACTTTCCCAATAAAATAGTGATCCAAGACATGGAACAACCTTTAGATCTCACTGATCTTAAAAAGAACTTTGATATCAATGTGGTAGTTAAAGGTGGTGGTTTTACCGGACAAGCTGGTGCAATTCGTTTAGGAATTGTTCGCGCGCTTTTACAGTTCAATCCAGAATTGAAAAAGATTCTCAAGTCCAAGAAACTAACTACCCGTGACAAGCGGGTTAAAGAACGGAAGAAGTTCGGTTTATACGGTGCCCGCCGTGCTCCACAATTTACCAAGCGTTAGTTTTTTTCAATAAACTTTGAGCTGTCCAGTTCCCCACTTAATCTTTAAACTTAAAGGAGATTAAGTTTTACTGTGTTGATTAAACGTTTCAAAATCAAAGATATTTGCGATATTAAACGCGGTAGAGTTATCAGCAAACTATATATCAAAAACAATCCAGGAGAATTCCCTGTTTATTCATCAGCAACAGTTAATAACGGTGAAATCGGTAAGATAAAGGATTGTGATTTTAATGGAGAGTACGTCACTTGAACAACTGATGGAGCCCAAGCTGGTAGTGTTTTTTATCGTAACGGTCAATTTAACGCAACCAATGTTTGTGGAATTCTTAAGGTAAAAAGTGATGAAATTAATACTAAGTTTTTAGCTTATGCACTTAGATTAGAAACACCTAAATTTGTTAATTATGCTTGCCCTATTCCTAAATTAATGCAAGGAATTTTAGCAGAAATTGAGCTAGATTTCCCACCTTTGCAAATTCAAGAGAAAATTGCTACTATCTTAGATACTTTTCCGAGCTAAGCGCCGAGCTAAGCGCCGAGCTAAGCGCCGAGCTAAGCGCCGAGCTAAGAGAGCGAAAGAAGCAGTATGCCTTCTATCGCGATTATCTGCTCAACCAAGAAAATATCCGAAAAATTTACGGAGCAAATATACCTTTCGAAACTTTTCAAGTAAAGGATATTTGTGAAATTAGAAGAGGTCGAGCGATCACTAAAGCGTATATTAGGAATAATCCTGGAGAAAATCCAGTTTATTCCGCAGCTACCACAAATGATGGTGAGTTAGGACGCATTAAAGATTGCGACTTTGATGGTGAATACATCACTTGAACTACAAATGGTTATGCTGGAGTAGTTTTTTATCGTAATGGCAAGTTTAATGCATCACAAGATTGCGGTGTTTTAAAAGTTAAAAATAAAAAAATCTGCACCAAATTCCTATCCTTTTTATTAAAGATAGAAGCACCAAAATTCGTTCATAATCTAGCTTCAAGACCAAAACTAAGCCAAAAAGTAATGGCTGAAATTGAACTCTCTTTTCCACCTCTAGAAATTCAAGAAAAGATTGCTGATATTCTCTTTGCCTTTGAAAAACTTTGCAATGATTTAGTAGAAGGTATTCCTGCTGAAATCGAAATGCGCAAAAAGCAATTGGATTATTACTACCATTTAATCTTTAGCAAGATTGCTCACTTTTCCAAACAATTAGCTTAGTAATTTAAAAAGCTTTAAAGCACTAATTTTCTAAAAATTGGCAAGTTAAAAACTTTAGTTCAATTTATTGAATGTAAAGATTGCCATGCCTTTTTTGAAATATTGAAAATTAATGGGTTTTTCATTAACCCCACTGTTGCTCTCTAGCGCAACTATCAATTCACATGTAATTGACAGCTCGTTTTACTTAACAAAAAATTTAGTAGAGAGCGAAAATCAATCACCTATTCAGTTCAATCAGCTATCGCGAATTATTTTAGTTCAATTAGAGTTTGACCCTGATTCAATAGTTGATAATACTTCTATCACCTTTAATAACCGAACGCTTGGCCAAAAAGCTCTTTTGAAATTACGTTTTAAAAGGGAATTTACCTTAGCGATTCAAGAAATTACAGAGCTTAATCAGTTAGTTGATCAAGCAATTGATAAAAATACAGTTTTACAAAATTTCTTAACGCTTAAAAATGTTGAACGAAAACAGCAATGAGAACGCCTAAGCTACCTTTATAAACTGCTAAATTTTGATTTTAGGGATCCTCAAGAATTAAGTCTTGTTCGTGATTTACCAAGGCTTTTAAAAACAATTTTTGAGTCTGCATCCATTAACTTTCAAGTTAGGATGGGTGGGCAATTAAGAAAGATTACTTTAGTTAAAAACAACAATAACGTTTTTAATCTAGGCCAGTTTGAACAATTCTTAAATTTAGATCAAATTAGCATTAATTTATTTGAAGTTGAATTTCTCTCTTTTGATTTCATATCAGATCAATATCCTAGTTGAACAGCGAAGAATTTACCTGTGTTTTCTTTATTTGAATCTGCTAAAAATAAACCAACCATTCAAAAAACAAACCAGGGCATTCAATACCGTTTAAGGTTTCGCTCAAATTACAACGAACAGTATTTCAATAAATATCGTTTTAGCATTCCCGTCGTTAATAACGGCAAGGAGTTTAGCGTTTTAGACATCCAAGATAAAGAATTGACTGAAGAGCAGAAAAACCAAATAGCTTTTGTAATTAAAAATGGTTTTTTCATTTCAGGATGATACGGCATTAACTGTTGCCTTAAATTCAATCAAATTAGTTAAAAATCCTGAAGAACTAATTCCTGGTTTAATTCCGACAAATCCTAAAACGGGCATCTTCTATATTGCAGCAGAAATTACTAACAGCAATAATTTCTTTAAATGAGGCACAGATTCCAATCGGGAAATTATTAAAGGCCAGATGTACTTTCTCAAAAAAGAAACAAAGATTCCAACAATTCGTACTTACTTGTTTCAAATGAGAACACACAAAATTGCTTTGAATGCCAATGACGTTTGATTTCAAGCTAACAATGACAAAGTTAAGGTAATTGTAGACGGGATTGAATTAGATCAATTTGATCCCAAATTGCCTAACGTTGCTTTCTTTAACGATTACCAAGTAGATTTGGTTTCTACCTTAACGTTAGCTGATAAGCAACTTTTAATAAGAAGACTGAACCTTGCATTAGTTGGCATGAACTTAATGGTTGATGAACAAGCTACTAACATAGAAACTTTTCCCAAACAAATAAGACTCACTACAAAGTCAATAGATCAATCGTTTGATTTTGATGTTGAATTTAATCCAAAAGCTAGTGAACTTAATGTAATTGTTAAGGTTGACGAACAACCATTATTTAAGTTGGATTATGAACTAGTGATTAAAAATTCAAACACTCTACAACTTGTTAACCGCAACAAGCATTTAGGCATGTATATCTGGTCTGTTGCTGATCAACGATACCAAGCTAAATTGCTCGATACCTTGCAGTTATTTCTTCAAAGTAAGCAGATGTACTTAAAAGAAAAGATTCCGCTTAAACTGCAGGATAATACCGCAACTTTTAAAATCGCCAAACAGGCTCAACCAAATAATGGTGAAAATAAAAACACCAATTTTATTGGTTACTTAGTAATTGCTGCTAGTAGTCTGTTTTTAGTGGTAGTTGCTTTTAGTTTTTACTTTTACAAGCGCAAAAAGAGTTTGAAATCGCACAAACAAAAAGCAGTTGTCAAAACGGATAAATAAAAACTTTTAAAAAATAACAAAAAGCAGTTGTCAAAACGGATAAATAAAAACTTTTAAAAAATTGGCGTCAATTCCCTTTTTGAGCAATTTAATAGATGAAAAAGTGAATTAATTATGCGCTCATATCATTATTTACCTTTATTAGGTTTTGTTGCGTTCCCAACTCTTTTAGCGAACGCGTCGTTGGATAAAAATCTTGTTGATAGTAGTTTGTATATTTCTAACTCAGCACACCACAATCAAGGGTTTACTGTTGGGATCAAATTAAAGGATAGTTATTTCCGTAAAGACTTTAATTTCGAAAATCCTTTAATTTATAAACCAAATAACAAAACTACTTTTGGTTGAAACTATTCCACCCTTTGAACTCAGCTAGCGGATGGCTATTATGACCGGTATAACCAATTGCTTAGAGAAAATAACTTTAATTGGTATAACAATATCTATTACATCAAAGATGTTAACTTAGGCATTGAAAGTAGCTATACTAGCAGTTTGGCATGGAACAAAACTTTTAGCTATCCCGGAGTTAGAAACTCCTTTAAATCAGATATACACGACCTTCAGTATTTCCACTTTCACAATGATAGTAAGTCTGGTTTTGGACCATCTCGCATTAATGACCCGTGGTATCCACAGCATGATAAATATGTGACATTAAGCGCTGGTCGAACTGCCGAAGAAGCTAAAAACGCAGGATGATCTATTCCTTATAACTTAGAAACCCAAAGGCTATTTAGTCCTGTATGGAATAGAAATAAAGACTTTAAATGGATTAATGTTTTTTTCGGTTTTATGAACCGTTCCTTATCAGTTAAGTCACCTAACATAAATGACATTGTTCAAAATGCTAAGTGAATTAAACAAGGAAAAAATGGCAATTACTTTATTATTTTTAATGCCTATGCAATAACACAAAATGATGGTTTCTTTGAAGATAGACCAAACAATATTTTCATTGCCACTCTTTGAAATAACTGGTGGTTGGAATCAACTCCCATTTACATTTATCGTGTTTTTTGAGAGGTGGAGTTAATTAAAACACCTAGAGTATTTGAACAAGATAATGTTCAGTGGAATGAGCCAGTATTACCAAAAGAAACTTGAGTATTTTCCATTGATAACAAGCAAGCAAATGCATATTGAAGTAGTTCCAATGGTTTTAAAGATAAGGTAATTAAAGATCGTAAGATCATGGAAGCCTTTACTAGAAACCGCCAAGTAACCCAATCAATCTTGAATATGGGTAAAAACGTTGTAGTAAAGCCATTAACTGATGATGAGGAACAAAGTTTGTTTAGCAATAAGTGGGACATTTTCAAATACACCCCAATTATCCCAGTAAACGCTCAGCGCTTTGGTGTTGACTTTTATGTGGAACAACATAATGCAGATCTAAAACCACCTATTAGTTTTAGTCAACTTTCTAGGTTGTGACTTTCACAATTACAATTTGACCCTAATTCGGTAGTGGATACTCTGTCCAAAACATTTAATGAAAAAGATCTATCTCAAAAAGATCAATTACAAATAATGTTCAAAAAGGAGTTTACTCAAGCGATTGCCCAAATTAGTAAGTTGAACGAAGAGATTGATTTAGCTACTGATAAAGCAACAGCGCTACAAAAGTTTGACTCTTTAAAGTCCAAGGACAGCAACGTTAATTTTGCTAGCTTGCAGTACCTCTATGACTTATTAGGGATGGAGCCTACCAATAAAGAACACCTTATCTTCATTAGGAACTTACCAGAGATGTTGCAAACTATTTTTGCACGAGCCAAACTTTTAGCTAAAGTCAAAATTGGTGATACCTTGCAAGAAATTACGTTGCTTAAAAACAATGTCAATGTGTTTGATATCAAAACTTGAGAAAAATACTTGACACCACAACAACACGCTTCCAACGAATACACCATTAACTTTTTAAGTTTGGATTTTATTGTTGACGGTTATGAATCAGAAAACTTGCACTTCCAAGTAGTTGATCAACTTTTTGGTGCAGTGAAAAACCTACCAACGATCAACAAAATTCCAGAAGGTTACCAGTACAAATTTAAATATCGCAGTAACTTTAGCAACCAGCAATTTAAATAAAAGGACTTTAGTGTTCCGTTACACAAAGCGATTAAAAGCTTTAGTGTAGGTGAGTTAAAGCAACGCATGGAAAAACTCAATGATTTTGAAAAGCAACAAATTGTTTTTGTCATTAAAAACAGTTTTGCTGGTGTTGATAAAACCGTGTTAGATGTAGATGCTAACAGCTTAACCTTTGTGGAAGATCCCCGACAATACAAACTTGATTTAGGAAACATGAACGAAAACAAAGGTTTCTTCTATGTGTTAGCCGACATCCACAACAGCAACGAACTGTTTAAGTTAGGTTCCACGATCGATCCCGAAATTATAAAAGGGCAAATGTACTTTGTTAAACAAAATCAAATAAAGCCCAACACACGCACTTACTTGTTCAAAATTAATACGCGCAAGCTGTTGCTTGACAAACAAAAGTTGTGGTTTAAACCCCACTTGGAAACCCAAACAGTGAGCTTTATGTTTGATGAATTCGAAATTGGCAAATTAGATATAGAAACATCCAACATCCAATTAATAGATGACTATGAGTTTGAGTTTCAATCAGACTTTAGTTTGCAAGATGAACAAGTGTTATTGGAAAAACTCAACATTGTTTTGAGTCAAATGAACCTCCATGTGGAAACGAAGAATGCTAGGTTGAATCCGGTAAATAAAATGGCTTATTTAACCGTTTTAAAAAACAACCAAAAGTTCAACTTAGAGTTCCATGTTGATCGCTATACTAGTCAGCTCTCCATTCAAGCAATGTTGGGTAGTCAAAGACTTTTTGCAATTAACTATGACTTAAAGCTATCACAAAATAAGCAAATGCTATATCTCATTAATAAAGATGGTCTAGAAAAGTCAGTTTGGTTCAACATTAAAAATGACAGTCAAACTAAGCTAGCACAACAACTAGCTAGATTCTTAAAGGAAAACAACTTCCAGTTTAGACAAAAACCAGTCTTTGATTTCCACACCCAAAACAAAGCCTTTGCACTGGAAAAGTTGGACAATAAAGATGACACTGATTAAACTAGTGCTAAAACTAACCAGATGTTGACCTGATCTTTATCAGCGATTGCTGGAGTGTTAGCTTTAGGTGCCACGGCCATTGGTTGAATGATTAAAAGAAAAGCAGCCTCTCGTAAAAAGAAATTAGCAAAGGAAACAATTGGCAAAGAATAAACGCCAGAAAATCGTTGTTTTTAACTACTTAAAGCACAACTAAGAAATGCAACTTGCTTAATTAAAAGTTGGTTAAAAAGTACCGAAAATGCCAGTTTTTCTAAAATTAACGCACACAATTAGAAAAGTGCTAAGAGTTGCAAGACTTTCTAGACTAGCATTACTATCACTAACCGCTGTTATTTTTAGCGGTTGTGCCAATATTAATTTAATTAGTGCTGTTGGTTCTTCTTCGGTACAACCGTTGTTAAGCAAACTCAGTTCGCACTATGTCTTGAACCACAATGACAAGGATAACCTTGTAGAAATTAGTGTCCAAGCGGGTGGCTCTAGTGCTGGGGTGAAAGCAATCACCAAGGGACTAGCTGACATTGGTAATGTCTCGAAAAACACCAAGAGCTATGCTGAGGAAAACAAGCAGTTGTGGATGGACAAAAAGCTCAAAACAATTACACTTGGCAAAGATGCCATTGCTGTTATTTATAAAGCACCATCAGAGTTTAAGGGCAAACTAGTTCTCACTAAAGACAACCTCAACGATCTTTACGATCTGTTCGCTGGTAGCAAAAGCGTTGACATTAATAAGTTTGTCGAAAACGGACAAACCACTAAAAACAGTAATCATAATTTGATAGGCTTCCCCCGTACTGGGGGCGCTTTTGCTTCTGGTACCGCTGAAGCCTTCTTGAAGTTTTCGGGTCTTACACAGACAAAAACTTTAGATAAAGATTCCAAAGAAATTTTGGAAGGTCAACGCAACTATGGCCCCAATGCGCGACCAACTAGTGAAACCAACATTGAGGCCTTTAATACCTTTGTCACAACTTTGCGACAACCCAATTTATACGGCATGGTGTACCTCAGTTTAGGGTTTGTGAATAACAACATGAACCTAATTAAGAGTGAAGGTTTTGAGGTTTTAAAAGTCAAATATGATAATAACGCAGTTACCCCCTCCAGTCAAGCAGTTTCTAGCAACACTTACAAATGGGTACGCCCGTTGAACTCAGTGGTTTCCCTGTTACCAAAACAAAAAACACTGCCAAGTATCCAACGCTTTTTTAACTGATTGTTATTTAGCAACAACAGTGAAATTAAGAAAATATACGATGACTTTGGTGTGTTAGAGTTAACGGCTGACGAAAAGAAAAAGATGTTTAAAACAGGTAATGCAGAAATGAGCAACATTGCCAACTTCTGGGTTGATGATTACAGTCTGAACAACCAAACCTTCGGTGCACTCTAGTGAAACAGAAAATTAAAAGCCGTTTAAAAAAAGACAACTGGCTGCGGTACTTATCGCAAACAGTGGCTGTTTGTTTTTTACTGCTCTTCATTAGCTTCTTTATTTTCCTCTTAATTGAAGCAGCTAAAACTGGTCCTGACTTTACCAAGTCCTTACTGGGTTTGGAATTTAACTTGGGTGCTAAAAAAGCGAGCATCTGGTTTCCGCTGTTAGTTAGTTTTGTGGTTTCGATTGGCTCGTTAATTATTGCGAGCTATATCGGTGTTCGCACTTCGATTTTCTTGGTTTATCGTTGCAAACCCCGGATTCGCAAAAAACTACTTTTAGTAATTGACATTCTGTCCGGGATCCCTTCAGTGATCTTTGGATTGTTTGCTACCCAAATTCTCAGCAGTATCTTCCGTGACGTGTTGCACTTGCCACCCTTATCACTGCTTAACGTGATTGTGATGCTGTCCTTCATGATCATTCCGATTGTGATTTCCTTAACCACCAATGCCTTACTGCACGTGGAATCTAGCTTAATGACGGTTGCCATTTCACTTGGTGAAAACAAAACCAGTGTGATTTATAAGGTAATTAAAAAGGAAATCAAAGCCCAACTAGTAGTAATCTTGGTATTAGCGTTTGGTCGTGCCATTAGCGAAACGATGGCTGTGAACTTTATTTTGCAGAGTGTTAACTACCAGGAAGTGATTGCTAATGATCGTTTCTTTACTTCAGATCTCAAAACTTTGGGTTCTGTTATCTCCACCTTTATCTTTTCGGAAAACGGCGATGAACAGGTTAGTGGGGTCTTATACACTTTTGGCATTATTATCTTTGTCTTAATTTCCTTCTTGAACTTTTTTGCCATTTGATCGACCCGGCCAAAAACGCTGGAACGCTATCCTTTCCTAAAGAAGATTAGTAACTTTATTTATCAAGTAGTGTGGTTTATTCCTAATAACATTGGCGCTCTTTTTACTGATTTAACTGCTAGAAGACAACAGGTTAAAAAGATTACAGCTGCTAATGTTGAGCAGCGCGCTACCTTCTTCAAGGAAAGGATGCAGACTAACCACTTAAATAAGGTTTACACATCGTGAAAAATCCTGCAGGAAATTTTTTGTGCCGTCTTAGCGTTTGGTTTTGTGTTAGGGATTCTCTTGTTTGTTTTTATTAATGGTAGTCAAGCGATTCAGCGCAGTGGTTCCACTGTCTTTTCGTTTGGTGTAGATACTACAGGGCGAGCTTTAGTCAATACCTTGGTGATTATTCTGGTTGCCATTGGTATTACCTTTCCAATCGCTTTGTTAATTGCCATTTGATTAAACGAATACACGAAGTCGCGGATTGCAAAAAATACCTTTAGTTTTGTAATTGATTCGCTCAGCTCGATGCCCTCGATTATTTACGGATTGTTTGGTCTATCCTTCTTTTTGCGAACACTGCAATTAAGTGCGGGTGGTGCGAATGGTACTAGTTTAATGGCGGGTATTCTTACTATTAGTGTAGTGGTCTTACCCTTTTTAATTCGCACATGTCAGGAAGCACTCAATAATGTCAGTTGGGACTTGCGGGTAAGTGCTTATGCCTTAGGTGTAAGTAAAAGGGAAGTAATTTGGAAAATTGTGTTACCAGGGGCGTTGAAGGGTTTAATTATTGCGCTTATTTTAACGATTAACAGAATTATTGCGGAAACAGCTCCTTTCTTTATTACCGCTGGGTTAGCATCCAGCAACTTGTTTGATTTAAGTCTACCGGGTCAAACCTTAACCACAAGAATTTATGGTCAGTTATTTTCCACTAACAGTACGGCGGTTGATGTAATGCTGGAAACCGCTTTGGTATCAATTGTCTTCCTGATGTTCTTAATCTTTTTAAGCTCTTACTTAATTCCTTACCTGTTTTCGTTTAATAAACAAAAGTGATTACAAATTAAAAGCAAATTGCAATTATGAAAAAAGGCCTAAAAACAATTTGACACAACTTCATCCAAAAGCGCGAAAAGGTGAAGCAGTACCGTGCTTTATATGAAAAACAAATTAAGCAATACCAGCAAAAAGTTGCTAAGTTAGATCCCACTACCAAAGCTGAGGAAATTGCTAACTTGCAGAGTGAAATTGATGTGTTGCAACGCCTCATCAAAATTAAGAATACCAAGGACGATGTTGTCAAACAAGACTTTGACAAGAAGAATGTCTTTGAAATTGAAAACCTTAACTTCTGGTACAACAAGGACAAGCAGGTCTTATTTGACATTAACCTCAAAATTAAGCGCAATAAGATTACCGCTTTAATTGGTAAATCCGGTTGTGGTAAGTCCACCTTTATCCGTTGTTTAAATAAATTAAATGACCTCAATGAAAATGTGCGCTGAAATGGCAAGATTTTCTTTTTGGGTAAAAACATTAATTCCGGAATTATTAATGATTTAACCTTGCGCACACGGGTTGGTATGGTGTTCCAGCAACTCACCCCTTTTAACTTTTCCATCTTTGAAAACATTGCCTATGGACTGAGAGCCCATGGCATTCATAACAAGCAAGCGATTCATGAAATTGTGGAACAGGCCTTAAAGTCAACCGCCTTATGGGACGAGGTCAAAGATAACTTACACCGTAATGCCAATACCCTTTCGGGTGGTCAACAACAACGGTTGTGTATTGCCAGAGCCATTGCTCTACAACCCGATGTCTTATTAATGGATGAACCAACTAGTGCGTTGGACTCAATTGCCACTAACTCGATTGAGCTGTTAATCCAGCAATTAAAGGAAAAATACACGATTATTATTGTGACTCACTCAATGGCACAAACTATTAGAATCACTGATGAAACGATTTTCTTTGCTAACGGAAGGGTAGTGGAACAAGGTACTACCAAGCAAATCTTTACGAGACCAAAGCAAAAGGAAACTAACCGTTACATTAGTGGGAGGAATTAACGATGGAAAGCATTAACTACCAAATTTTAAAGCGTTCAGAAAAAAAGCTGTTAGGACTCTTTTTTGATTACTTTCAGCACGTCATTAAGATGCATGAAACACTCAATAAACTGTTATGTGAAGCGGATGTAACTAAGCGCGAAAAGTTGATTCAAGCAATTTACGAAATGGAAGACTTTTCCAATAAATCGGAGTTTAAACTAATTAACGAATCCATTTGAGCGATTTCAAAAAACTCCCCGTTAACTAACCACTTACGCTTAACAATTACGATCATTATGTGTAGTCGTGATTTGGAACGCATTTGTGATTATGCCAATAACCTCACTAAGTTTGTCAAGCACTACCAGCACTTGGATGTCAGCATCTTTAGTAAGTTAGTTAATTTGCACAAAAGTGTGTTGAACAACTTAAAGCAAACGTTTGCCAGTTTACAAGATAAGGAAAAACCGCTTACTATTCAGTTTGAGAATGTCACTAAAATTCTGACAGAGTTTGAACAGCAGTACCGCGTCGTGTTAACTGAATACTATGACAAGGTTAAAGACGAGAAGCTGAGTGATCGCATCTTCTTAATTGACTTAATTCTGTCGGTGAAACACATTGAACGGATTAATGACTATTGCTACAACATCATTAAGGCATTCCTGTTTGTGAAAAACCCAGAAGTCTTTAACTAGTCAAACTTAATGTGACAGTAACCATGAGGATTTTTCTTTAAGTAATCCTGGTGGTACTCTTCTGCTAAAAAATAGTTTTCCATTGCACGGTTTTCCGTCACAATTGGTTTTGGATAATTGGCCTGTAGTTCCCTAAACTTTTGCGTAATTAACTGCTCGTCTTGGGGATCTACCCAATAAACTCCGGTACGGTACTGGGTACCAATATCATTACCCTGACGGTTTCTAATGGTGGGATCAATGACCTTAAAGAAAGCATCAATAAGTTCGTTTAAGCTTACCTTGTTTTCATCATATTCAACGAACACTGCTTCCACTGCGTTGGTCTGCCCACTACATACTTGTTCGTAAGTGGGATTTTTCATGTTGGAATTGAGGTAGCCCACACTGGTCTTTTGGACACCCTTAATCAGATCAAAATACTTTTGGGTACCCCAAAAACAGCCACCACCAAAATAGATTTGTTTCATTTCCTAAATTTATTGGTCAATATAATTTAAGTAAATATTAGTTAGAAGCGTCATATGAGTGCACAAACTGGAACCGATCTTTTCAAGATTGCTGATCTTTTTGCTTACCAAGTTTTTGATTCACGGGGTTTTCCCACTGTTGCTTGTGTTGTGAAGTTAGCTAGTGGTCATACTGGAGAAGCGATGGTTCCATCTGGGGCTTCTACTGGGGAAAAAGAAGCGATTGAACTACGCGATGGTGATCCCAAAGCTTACTTTGGCAAAGGGGTGAGCCAAGCTGTGCAAAACGTTAACCAAACTATTGCCCCTAAACTAATTGGTTTAAATGCGACTGATCAAGCAGCCATTGATGCTTTAATGATCCAACTGGATGGTACCCCCAATAAGGCTAAGTTAGGTGCTAATGCCATTTTGGCAGTTTCTCTAGCTGTGGCTAAAGCAGCTGCTAGCGCCCAAAAGACTTCCTTGTTTAAGTACCTTGCTAACCAGGTCATGGGTCTAAATAAAACCGAGTTTATCCTCACCGTACCAATGCTAAACGTCATTAACGGTGGAGCACATGCTGACAATAACATTGACTTCCAGGAGTTCATGATTATGCCATTGGGTGCTAACTCGATGCACCAAGCATTGAAGATGGCGAGTGAAACCTTCCATGCTTTACAAAAGCTGTTAAAGCAACGGGGTTTAAACACCAATAAGGGTGATGAAGGTGGTTTTGCGCCTAACTTAAAGTTAGCGGAAGAAGCGCTTGATTTAATGGTCGAAGCAATTAAGGCAGCTGGGTACCAACCAGGTAGTGACATTGCGATTGCACTGGATGTAGCAGCGAGTGAGTTTTACGATGACACCACCAAGCGCTATGTCTTCAAAAAAGGAATTAAGGCCAAAATTCTTGACGAGAAGGAATGGAGTTTAACTACTGCCCAAATGATCGCTTACCTCAAGAAGCTTACTGAGCAGTACCCTATTATTTCCATAGAAGATGGTCTTAGCGAACACGACTGGGAAGGTATGGAAACATTAACTAAAACACTGGGTCAACACATTCAAATAGTTGGTGATGATCTGTACTGCACCAATCCAGCAATTGCTGAAAAAGGTGTTGCTCACAAAGCTACCAACTCGATCTTAATTAAACTCAACCAAATTGGTACCCTTACAGAAACAATTAAAGCGATTAACATTGCCAAGGACGCTAACTGGAGTCAGGTAATTTCCCACCGTAGTGGGGAAACCGAAGACACGACAATTGCTGATCTAGCAGTAGCGGCTTGCACTGGTCAAATTAAAACTGGTTCGATGTCCCGCTCCGAACGAATTGCCAAATACAATCGCTTATTGCAAATTGAACTGGAATTGGGCAATAATGCTAAGTACTTAGGTTGAAACACCTTTAAAAACATTAAACCGCAAAAAGCTTAACGGCCTTGTACAACTGGACCAATAAAAAACTCACTAAAGCAATTGCCCTCATTATCTTGGTGCTTTGGTTAGTGGTTTTAGTGGGTATTTTAGTTTGAGCTTTAACTACCCAACACTTAAAAGTTTTATACGGTTGGTTACTACCCTTTCCGTTTGTAGCGTTAAGCGTGGTTGGTTTATTAAAACTAGGGGACTTTTTTGAAAAGTTTAAGCATTTATCAAAACAACGAGTTACGGTTTTCTTTGGTTCCTTTTTTGTGGCACGGTATTTGCTGTACCTGATTCCCGTATTGCTCGCCTTTTTTATAAGACCGCAATATTTTCATGTGATTGCCACAATAATTTCAACGTTATTTTTCCCATTGCTAAAAATAGTGATATCATTTGCATGGCTACCTTTGGAATATCATTGCAAAAACCTGATTTCCAAGCTCAATAAGAAGCATGTCACCACGGGCGATAGTTTTAAAAGAACCTAATGGAGTTAACCTCGTACCACACGAAGGTATCTTTGACATTTCCCCAGTTGCGGGATGAAAACCATTGCTACCCACTGATCAAGTTTTTGGCATCTTTGTGGTCTTTATTGTGTTGCTCACCTTATTCTTGGTTTACTGAATCAAGTTAAGAAAAGCGGATCCGTTACGCAACCATTCGAGCTTTGTGTTATTAATGCAAATGCTCTTTGTTTGAGCCCAAGATACTACAGCGGATTTAATTGGTGAGGAAAACAAGAAGTTTACCCCTTACTTTTTAATGTTGCTGTTGTACCTGGTTTCCAGTAACTTGATTGGATTATTAGGTGGCATTTCCCCACCAACTTCATCACTGACCTTTACCTTTTCTTTAGGGCTAGCCACCTTTTTGGGAATTGTCATTATGGGGATTAGGTACCAACGGTGATCCTTCTTTAAAAGCTTTACCTTCAACATTACGATTAAGGGCAAGAAGTACTCCACTTTAATTCCCAATCCGTTGAGCTTCTTGGGTGAGTTTGCGCCACTGTTCTCGATTTCGCTTCGTTTGTGGGGCAATATCCTTGGGGGAACCTTGATTTTAGCGCTCTTTTATAACTTCTGGTTCTTTGCTTTTTCGACTTTAAGCAATAAGCCACTAGCGCTTAGTTTAGGTGCCATTTTTGCAGGAATTCTCACCCCAGCCCTACATGTATATTTTGATGTAGTAGTGGGTACACTGCAGGGATATGTCTTTGTGATGTTGACTTATAATTATTGGGCAAAAATGCGTAACATTGGCTTGGAAGAAAGTCAAGAAGCAGCGCAGCGTTTGCAAAATTTGGAGGTAGCAAAAGAAATAATTAATTAGATATGGAACACGTTAATGAAATTCTCGCCACAGTTGGCCGCATCTTACACGAAACAACAACAGCTAATACCAATGTTGCCAATAAAAGTACCGAACGTTTAGGGGCTTACATTGGGGCTGGGATTACCATGGTCGGTGGTGCGACCGTGGGTCTTGGTCAAGGTTACATCTTTGGGAAAGCGGTTGAAGCCGTAGCGCGGAACCCCGAAGTGGAAAAGCAGGTCTTTAAATTAATCTTTATTGGCTCTGCTATTAGTGAATCGAGTTCCATCTATTCCTTGTTAATAGCCTTCATTCTTATCTTTGTATCGGGCGCTTAATCATGAAACTACGAGCAACTTTTGTATTTAAAACGACCTTAGTTGCGCTTAGTTTTGCCCTGTTTGCCTTGTTTTTAGTTTCCTGTACCGAAAACGTTAAGGAAATTAAAAGTGAATCAGTCATCAACGAACTTTTTCCGAACCTCTGGGTCTTTTTAGCCCACTTGTTGGCCTTTGTGATCCTGTTGTTCTTGTTGTTGTTCCTCTTTTGAAAACCCACACAAAAGTTCTTAAACCAACGCAAAGCGCTTTTGGAAGAGCAAGTCAACCAGGCCAACAGCTTAGAACAACAAGCTCAAGCATTACTCCAACAAGCCAACCAACGCCATGAAAACTCACTGGTAGTTGCTAAGGAAATTGTAGACCAGGCCAACTATGAGGCGTTGCAACTTAAAAGTGAAATCGAAAAGAAGGCTAACCGGCAAGCTAACTTAATGATCTTCCAAGCGCGTCAGGAAATTGAAAAGGAAAAGCGCTTGATCCAAGAACAATCCTTAAAGGAAAGTGTCGAGCTAGCCATGTTAGCTGCTAAGGAATTGATTATCAAAAAGGTGGATGTCAAAGCCGACAAGGCCTTTATTGAAGAGTTTATCCGCGAACTAGAAGCAGAGGACGACCATGATTAACGCGCAGGCTTTTGGAATGGCACTCTTCCAACTTAGTGAAGAGGAAAAGAAGGTTAAGAAGGTCTATGACCAGAGCCATGACTTTTTAAAACTAGCGCGTAACTTTAAAGATGGATCACTAGCTGCTCTACTCAATACTTATACTTTAACCAAAAAGGAAAAGCTTAAGCTAATAGATAAGCTGTTTAAAAACCACTTTTGTGACCTCTTTGTTGACTTTTTAAAAACGATTGTGCTCAAGGGCTACTTTAACCTAGTCGAGCAAGCCTTAAAGTACTTCTTTGATTGTGTTGAGAATGAAAAACACGTCCAGTTCATTAGGATCATTACCGCTTTTGAACTGAGTGCGCCCCAACTCAAGCGAATCGTAGCGGCAATGGAAAAGAAGCTCAATTCCAAGATTGTTTACAAAACCGAAATTGACAAGAGCTTGATTTCGGGTATCCGAATTGAATCGAGCGCCCAGTTATTTGAAAAGAATATCCGTGATCAACTATCACGTTTAATGGAACAGTTTAAAGGGAATTAATTATGGCAGACAAATTAAATGAATATGTAGCACTCATTAAAAATGAGATTAAGAAGTATTCCAAACAGATCTTTAACAGTGAAATTGGCAAGGTTATTAGTGTCGCTGATGGCATTGCTAAGGTCAGTGGTTTGGAAAACGCACTCTTAAACGAGTTAATTGAGTTTGAAAACAACGTGCAGGGGATTGCGCTTAACCTAGAGCAAAACACGGTTGGGGTGGCGTTGTTTGGTGATTACTCTAAAATCCGTGAAGGTAGTACGGCTAAACGGACCCACAACGTGATGCAAACTCCCGTGGGTGATGTAATGTTGGGCCGGATTGTCAATGCCCTGGGAGAACCGGTGGATGGTCGTGGTCCGATTAAGGCTGAAGAGTTTGACCAAGTGGAGAAGATTGCCCCTGGGGTAATGACCCGCAAAACCGTTAACCAACCACTGGAAACTGGAATCTTGACGATTGATGCGTTGTTTCCGATTGGTAAGGGACAACGGGAGTTAATTGTGGGGGACCGCCAAACTGGTAAGACCTCAATTGCAATTGACACCATTATTAACCAACGTGGTAAGGACGTGTACTGTGTCTATGTAGCGATGGGACAAAAGAATTCCTCGGTAGCGCAAATTGTCCACCAGTTAGAGGTAACTGATTCGATGAAGTACACCACGGTGGTGTGTGCTACAGCCAGTAATCCCGCTTCGATGATCTACCTCACGCCCTTTACTGGCATTACCATTGCTGAGTACTGGCTCAAACAGGGTAAGGATGTTCTAATTGTGTTTGATGATTTGTCCAAGCACGCGATTGCTTACCGTACCTTATCCTTACTGTTACGCCGACCACCAGGACGGGAAGCCTTTCCTGGGGATGTGTTCTACTTGCACTCGCGTTTACTGGAACGTGCTTGCCGTTTAAACGAGGAGCATGGTGGTGGCTCGATTACCGCTTTACCTATTATTGAAACGCAAGCTGGGGACATTTCCGCTTACATTCCGACCAACGTCATTTCGATTACCGATGGTCAACTGTTCATGGTGTCAAACCTGTTTAACTCCGGTCAACGCCCTGCCATCCACGTGGGGTTATCGGTGTCGCGGGTTGGTAGTGCAGCGCAAATTAAAGCAATTAAACAACAAACCGGGAGCTTAAAGTTAGAGCTAGCGCAGTACAGTGAATTAGACAGCTTTAGTCAGTTTGGTAGTGACTTGGACGAAAATACCAAGCAAATCTTGGAACGCGGTAAGCGGGTAATGGAGATGATTAAACAACCCAACGGTAAACCTTACTCACAAACCCATGAAGCGTTATTCTTGTTTGCGATTGCCAAGTCCTTCATTAAGTTTATTCCACTGGATTACATTGCTAAATTTAAGCAACGCATTATGGAGGAATTTGACAAGGAACACCCGATTTACAAGGAAATAGCGACCCAAAAGAGCTTTAGTGAAGCGTTGGAAGCACAAACTAACACTGCTTTTAAGGCACTAGTAAAACGCTTTGTTAGTGCTTTACCAGATTACGACATCACTAAATACGGAACGATGGAGGAGTTGGAATAATGGCCTTTATCCAGGAAATTAAGCGCAAAATGACCACGGTGCAGTCCACCATTAAGATTACTAACGCAATGAAAATGGTGTCCCGTGCTAAGTTTGTCCGCTTTAAAAAACAGTTTAAGGAAGTTAACTACTTCTTCAATGAGTTTTATAAGGCCGTTGGGCAAGTAGTTCTCAGCTTAAAGAAGATGCCCAAGCCCCTGGAAAATCCCAAAACCCTGTGGGTGATGATGAGTTCATCGTTGGGTCTTTGTGGACAGCACAACACTAACATGAACAAGTTGTTGCAAACGAAGTTCCAACCCGGTGACAAAATCTTCTTTTTGGGGCGCAAAAACCAGTCTTTTTGAAATAAAGGTGACACCGATAACCCCACCGTTGGTTATGTTGACATCCAAGATCGTGACTTGAGCTTTGATTACTGTCAACAGGTGTCCGACCAAATTATGGAGCAGTTTGATTTACACCAATTAGACCGTATTTGCATCATTTACACCCAGTTTAAAAACCCCTTAATTCAACACGCCAACAGCTTCCAGGTTTTTCCCTTTGATGTAGCGATGTTTAAGGCCTTCAACCCGGTCAAAATGGAACAAAAGCTCGACTTTGAACCCGATGAGGAGACAATTATTAAGCTCATTAGTCCCCAGTTCTTTGACATTGCGTTATACGGTGGGTTGGTAGAGACAAAGTTGTGTGAGTCAGCATCAAGACAAAACGCCATGGATGCCGCTGCTAAGAATGCCAAGGATCTGTATGAAAAGTACAGTATTCAATTTAATAAGTTAAGACAAAACTCTATTACCCAAGAAATTATTGAAATCATAGGAGGTATTAGTTAATGAAAAAGGAAAACATTACATACGGTAAGGTCCACCAAGTGATTGGCCCGGTAGTTGATGTCATCTTTACGGAAAGTAGTCAGTTACCCCGCATTTACGATTGTTTGAGTGTTAAGTTAGCTGGGGAAGAACTGTTTTTGGAAGCCGCGCAGCTAATAGGCGATGACATTGTGCGCTGCATTGCTTTGGGTCCAACTGAAGGGTTAGCACGCAACGAAAAGGTGACTAACTATAACCACCCGATTGAAGTCCCAGTTGGCAAAAACGTCTTGGGCCGGATGTTTAATGTTTTGGGTAAACCCATTGACGGGAAGGAGGAGTTACCCAAAAAACCACAACTCCCGATTCACCGCAAACCACCTTCGTTTGATGACCAGTCCAATACGCTAGAAATCTTTGAAACAGGGATTAAGGTGATTGACTTGCTCACTCCCTATGCCCGTGGTGGTAAGATTGGTTTATTTGGTGGTGCTGGTGTTGGTAAAACGGTTTTAGTGCAAGAGTTAATCCACAACATTGCTAAGGAACACTCTGGTTTAAGTGTGTTTGCTGGTGTGGGGGAACGCACCCGGGAAGGTAATGATCTCTACTATGAAATGATCCAGGGTGGGGTGATTGACAAAACTGCTTTAGTGTTTGGTCAGATGAACGAACCCCCAGGAGCACGGATGCGGGTCGCTTTAACGGCGCTTACTATGGCCGAATACTTCCGTGACCATGACAACCAGGATGTCTTGCTCTTCATTGACAACATCTTCCGTTTTACCCAAGCTGGTAGTGAGGTATCAGCACTGTTAGGTCGGATGCCATCAGCCGTGGGTTACCAACCAACGTTGGCGACTGAAATGGGGCAATTACAAGAGCGGATTGCTTCCACTAAAACCGGTTCGATTACCTCGGTGCAAGCGATCTATGTGCCAGCTGATGACTTGACTGACCCCGCTCCGGCTACCACCTTTACCCACCTGGATGCTAAAACGGTGTTAGACCGGAACATAGCAGCGTTGGGAATTTTTCCAGCGATCAATCCCTTAGAGTCTACCAGTCGCTTATTGGATCCTAATATTGTCGGGATTAACCACTATAAGGTAGCGTTAGGGGTGCAAAACATCTTACAGCGCTTTGCGGAACTACAAGACATTATTGCCATCTTGGGAATTGATGAGTTAGCGGATGAGGACAAGATCATTGTGGAACGGGCACGCCGGATCCGCAACTTCCTCTCCCAACCGTTCTTTGTAGCGGAAAAGTTCTCGGGGATTGCTGGGAAGTATGTCCCTTTAAGTGACACGATCCAATCGTTTAAGGAAATCTTGGACGGTAAGCATGATGATCTCCCCGAACAGGCCTTCTTCTTTGTTGGTACCATTCAGGAAGCAGTGGAGAAAGCGAAGCGGCTTAAAAAAGCTACTGTTGAGGAGAAATAACTATGCAACCATTGCGCTTTTTAGTCTTAAGTCCCAGTGGTATTAAACTCGATCAAGCCATTATTAGTGCGCAAGTCAAAACCACTAATGGTTATTTGGGTTTGAACTATAACCGTGCGCCCTTAATTGCGGCCGTACAATCGCACTTTTGCAAAATTCTGTTTGCCAATAACACGCGGCGCAATGCCATCATAGGAGCGGGGTTAGTGCTCATTAAGAAAACTGAGGCCAAGATCTTTACCGAGAACTTTGTCTTTGAGGATGAAATAGATCTGGAAGCGACTTTGAAGCGTAAGGCCGAGTTAGAGCGGCAAATGAACCACTCGAAGGACTTAAAGCTCAACATTAAGATTGAACAAAACTTAATGTTTGAACTGTTAAAGCTTTCCAATAAGCAACGCTAATGGTTGTCATTGCTGCTTTATTGGGATCGTTAGCTGTCTTAGCTTTTCTGTTTTACTTGTGGTATTTAACGATTTTCATTATTGTGCATAAAAACCAGCAGTACTTGGAACAGACCAAGGCGCTGTACAACAAGTTAAAACTCAGTAATTTCAACTCGGTAATTGTGCCGTTTCAACTGTTGCGCAGTGAAAAGAAAGCGCTGGAACAACCAGTGAAATTGCTCAAAAGTTTTCAAGAGAGCTTTAACAGCGAAATCAATTCCGCTTTAGAACAGCTGTTAGTTTTTAGTGAACCAAAAGCGCTTTACAACTGCTTTTGGTTTAACCGTAATATTAAGTTGTTGCGCAAAAACTTACAAGGATTACATGACAAGCAACAGCGTTATGTTAAGCTGACTAAAAACGCAATTGCGTACTTTGACAGTAGTTATGATACCCTAGTATTCTACCGACAAGCCTTTTGTTTACTAGTTAGTTTTATTAATGACTTTTTGGTGCATAAGTACGATTCCTTGTTTTACCTCAACATTATTAACCGCATTTCCTTATTGTTTAAGGATGTGGAACTACACATCAAAAATAAGGATGTGAAACAGCAAAACCAAGCGTTGAATAAACTCCACAATAACTTAGCACAAACCATTATTACCGCATCAAGACAATACTTCTTTGATGTCAAAGTAGGCTATTTGAACTACCACTTCCAAATTTTGAGTCAAAAGGTAACGCAATTGCGCTCGATGAAAAACAAAGCAATTAACTCCCAAGAGGTAGCTAAGTTTCAGGAATTAATTACTAATATTGGTGCTACTTTGGCGGAATGTAGCCAAGCGTTGGGCAACATTAACTTAGCGTTGTGTGAACATCGCATTAACCAAGCTAAGGAACAGATTGATGTGTTATCTAATGCTGTTAGTGTTAAAGAAAAAGCGATTAGCTTAGTGGTATCTAATGTGGATAGCTTCTTAAAGTCAATTAACCACTACCAACAACAAAACGCCTTGTTACAGACTTTAATGAAGGAAATTGAGTTAATGTTTCAAAACAACTTGGATACCGTTAACATCATTAACCAGATTAACGAACACTCGCTGTTAATTGCACAAAAAACCCAACTACTCAACCAGGAAAATGCGCTGACCGAATTCATTGATTATGAGAAGTTGTTTCGCTTAATGAGTGAAGCGATGAAGTTATTGGATGGATTGAAAAATCTGTTAAACGAGCTGTTTGCGCTGTCAGCTAATAAGTTTGATGATTACCGCTTTTTTGTCTATACCTTAGATGACTTTCGTTTTAAGTTTTTCCAAATTGAAAACTTAATTGCGAATGAAGAGTTAATTATTTCCGAAAAGACTTTAAAGATTATTAGTCAAGCTAAGCACCAGTTTGATGATATTTTTACCCAAGCGAAAAATGACTATGAGGGTGCTTTTAGCTATTTAAACGAAAAGGTGAGGTTCTTCCAAAACCAACTAACCCATGTGATTGTTGATGTAGTAGGTTTAATGAACCTGAGATCAATGTGTAAACATACCTTTATCTTTGCCAATAAGTACCGCCAAGAAAGCCCCCAAATTAACGAAAGCTTGGAAACGTTGACCCAGTTTTACCAACAGCAGAATTATTCGGAAACTTTGAGTGGTTTAATTAGTTTGTTGGGTAAAATTAAATCATCTGCTAAACAACACCACCTTGATTTAAACTAATGCAAATGAACCATCCAATTTACATTGCTTCTGACCACACTGGTTTAGAGCTCAAAAGCTTAGTGATAAAACACTTAGAACAACAAAAGTTGCAAGTGATTGATTTAGGTCCTACAGAGCTAGATCCACTTGATGACTACCCGGACTATGCCTTTTTGTTAGCGCAAACAATGCAAGCTAATCCTAATAGTTTAGGCATCCTTATTTGTGGTACTGGTGTGGGTGTTTGTATGGCCGCTAACAAGGCTAAGGGTATCTTAGCTGCTTTAGTGGTAGACAGTAAAACAGCAGCATTGGCACGCCAACATGATGACGCCAATGTGCTGTGTTTGTCTAGCCGCTTTGTGGTTCCTGAAGAAAACATTAAAATAGTAGATGAATTTCTCCAGGCGCAGTTTGAGGGTGGGCGCCATAGTAAACGTGTCGGTAAGATCATTGCTTATGAGAGGGAAAAATAGGAATAAATGCAACAGCATTATTTTTTTAACAGTTGGTTTACTGTTGTTTATAGCAGCTTTAGCGCTTGGTGTATTAGTACTTTTTAACGGGTATCAGGTTAATGTCAATGCTAATGGAGTTGACTTGAAACCCTTTGAGATTGTGCATTTTCCATTTGCGGTCAAAACTTTTCTTTCTGTTTTAACCTTTGTGTTAGCAGCCTTTGGTTTTGTGTGTATGGTAGCGAGTTTTCTCTACTTTGTCAGTTTTAAGAAGCTTAAACCAAAGGCTAATTCTGCTAGTTAGTTTAAAGATATTCTTATAACTCTTTTGCAGTTTGCAGAATTATCCTTCTTTTTTAGGCTCCTTCTTTTAGTATGAAAAGGCCATCATTCGGGTTGGCATTTTTATTCAAAACTACAGCAACAACCTTCTTTAAATTTAAATAAGCTATGTAAGTTTGTGTTTAGGCTTTAGCGGTAAGTTTGACAACATCAACTAAAATTGAAACTAAGACATTAAATATTACCTATGAACAAAAAAGAAAGCACTACCACTAAAAAGCAGTGGTTTAAAAAGTGTTCTTTTAAGAAGTTAAAAGCGGAAATTTGCAACATGTTGCCAACAACGCCGCACAACACCAAGCGCACCTTAATCTGGGTGATTGTTTTTAGCTTTATTACTTTTCTTAGTTTTATTTTTGCTTATGTTTGCTTTAACTATGCTCCAGTATCCACCGGTTTCTTGTACTTCTTAGGAGCAGTGTTTTTACTAATTGGCTTTGCCTTTGCTATCTTGAGTTTTGTAGCAATGGTTAAATTTGTGGCTGATTATTTTGCCAATCGTTTTAGTAACACTCAGCTCAAAATGGACTGTGATTGTGCTAAAACGAAAAAGTAAAACAGACCTTTAGAAGAAGTGCGACTTTAGTACTGCACTAAGTTCACCTTTAATTAAGGGTTCACCTTTCAAACTTTCTTTTTTAAAATTAAAGCACACTATGGGGTTTAAACTCAAGGGTTTTGGTTTTCTCACACTGTTCGCCAGTCAAGCATTTCTAACTGCTTGCTCTGCTACGCTAACAGTAGCTAACACTAATCACAAAAATGAAAGTGATAAGTTTGTGATTTTTGAACCTCAACCACCATTGAGCCAAACTATCCCCAAACCAGAGGCTGAACCAGTTATAGAGCCCGATGCTGTTGCTACACCACCTGTGCAGAATGCCGAGGTGCAAATTAAGCCTGACAGCTCCAAGGGTGTTTACAGTCCTGGTTTTAAGTTCAACACTAACTTTATTCCTAAAGTAAATACTAAGTATCGGCCGGGCTATGATCTTAGCTTTGCCTTAAAGTTTGGTACTAGTTGAAAAGAAGCTTATGGTACAGGTTGGTTAATTGACTGGAAGGATGTTAAGCAGGACAACAAATTTACTGCTTACTTAGCTACCAACCTCCATGTAGCTGATAGCTTACGAAATAAAGACGATTACAAGCCTTACAACAAGGATGGTAATCAGAAGGAGTTTTTACCTGGCGATATCACCACTGAATTTTCTTTGGGTAAATACATTGATGCCCAAACTGTGCAAAAGTTAACTCCAGAGTACCAAAATCTTAAGCACCTCAATAACCGGAATAGTGATGCATTAGTTTCAATTCAAACATCGAAGTTACCAAAAACTGCTTACACTGCCACTGACTTTATCAAAACTGCTCAGTACAAATACAATCACATAGTGGGTAACACAGTTTATGAGTTGGACTTATTCCAAAATGCCGTAAGTTACGCTGACTTTGCGGTGTTGGAATTAGAGTTAAATTTAGCCAACAATCGTGACCAGCAAATCTTTGACAGTTTTATAAATCCAGCGGTAACTGCTTACGAAAAGCTAGGTAACAGTTTGGGTCTCTTTTCCAACCTGCAATTAGATCAGTATGTTGATGATACCCATTATCTATTGGGTTATCCGTTACTTAAACGTGAAAAGACGTCTTACTGAAACTTACCACAGAAGGGTTATAGTTCACCACTCTATGAAAATAGTAATAAGGAAGTTTCGCGCATAACGCGTAACATCCGGAAAGATGATGAAATTCCAGGTAGTCGTTTGGTACAAAATCAAATTAACTATTTACCCTTTGCACAAAATGACCCTAAAGGCGTAATGGACTTTAGCAAGTATTTCAATTACGTTTTTAACTATCACGAAAAGCAATACCAACACCATGGTTATGGTTTATTGTTAGAAGACACTGACTTCCCGGGTGGTTCCAGTGGTAGTCCGTTATTTAACCAAAACAAACAGATTAACAGTATTTACTTTGCGGCTTTACCAAGTAAAAGTTACGGTGTATCGCAAATTCTCCGCGCTACGCAAAACAAAGACAAGTCCAAAAACTACGATTTAATCTTTGGTGATAGCAACACCAAGAAATACTATGCTCAATTTGCTAAGGAGCACAAAACCCACTTGTACCATCAAATTCTTCAAAGTAACGATGAACAGTTCCGCTTTGTCGAAAACGATCAAACTGTAACAAGTCAAACACCATTTAAAAGCTAAGCCAACTTAATGAGGGCTAGGGTTAATTTTCCAGCTTAACCTAAGTACATTTATGCCAAACTTATATAATTGGGCACTGTTAAATTAGCTTCGCTGTTTTATTGGTATTTCGTGTATTTTTAAGTATTTGTTTGAAATTTGTCCTAACTGAAAATAACTCCACTCTTTTCCAAGTTTAGGTGAAAAGGTATTTCCTTTTTAACAATTATCCTGGTACAGACTGCTTTTACTGCTTGTGCTCCGGTTACTTCTGTCAATCACAAAGTTGTTAGTGCAGTTCAACCAAAAGACAAGCAAGCATTAAAACCAGATCCAGCTTCGGGTAAATATACCCCTGGCTTAAAGTTCAACACTAACTTTATTCCTAAAGCGGATGATCCTTTTCGTCCCTTTTATGATTTAAGTTTTACGCTTAGGTTTCAAGACCAAGCAAGTTTAGCTTTTGGTACGGGCTGACTAATTGATTGAAAAGATCATAATTCCCAAGACAAATTTACCGCTTACCTAGCGACCAATTTACATGTGGCTAACAGCTTAAGGAACGTTAATGATTACGATCCTTTTAAATACCGCCCCAGTTATTTTGATCTAGAGGCACCAACCGAATCATTTGCTTTAGGTAAGTTTGTCGATGCGATTGAAGTTAAGCAGATGGCACTAGATGCCTTTAGTGAATCTAGCATGGTCAGTATTGCAACTTCACAGCTACCCAAAACAGCTTACACAGCTACAAGTTTTATTGAAAGCGAGTATTATAGTTTTCCTTATTTATTTAACGACCAAAAATATTACTGGGATTATTTTGATTACAAAATCCCTGCCGCTGACTTTGCCGTATTAGAGTTAGAACTGGATTTAAACAACCAGCAGGATCAGCAAATTAAAGATCATTTCATCGATCCAGCGATCAAGGCTTATAAACAATTAGGTGATAGTACCGGTTTGTTTGCCACCAAACCATTAACTGAATATCAAAACGATACCCATTACCTCTTGGGCTATCCGGTTGTACCTACTGATCATACACAACTGTGGGAATGCAAACAAGGGGCAGAGCGCTTTAGCTATGGTTATTTTTACAGTAATATGGCTAGACTAACCAAAAACCTAAGGCAGGGCGATCCAAACGCTGGTAGTAAGACACACATCGAATACAGCAATGAGTTACTCGATAAGGACTCAATGGATCAAGGTATTGTGCGTTTTAGTACCTTTTTGGGTGCTAACATTAATTACCACGATTACGATTACCGTCAACAGGGTTACGGTTTAACCTTAACCGACACTAACTTGCCAGGTGGATCGAGTGGCAGTTTAGTGTTTAACCAAGACAAAAAGATTAGCAGTATTTATTCAGCTGCTACTGAATCAGATAGTGTTGGCTATGCTCAGTTATTACGAACTCCTAGGGATGTCAACGGTATAAGTGTAGTTTCACAAAGCTATGACCTCATCTTTGGTGATAGCAACACTAAGCGTTACTATGCGATGTTTGCTAAAAAACAGCAAACTCACTTGTACAGTGAAATCCTTAAAAGTACTGATGAACAGTACCGTTATGTGGTAGACAAACAATTCAATTAAGTTAAACACCGGTAAAAAGCTAAGCATACTTTCATTAGCTTTGTGTTAAATCGACCAACTTAACCAACCCACACTAAAGCAAGCTTATATAATCGAGCATTGCTCCATTAGTTAGCTTTTTCATTAATTTTTCGTATTTGTTTAAGTTTTTTTAATTTGCCTATTACTAAAGCAACCCCGCTTTTTCTTAGATATAGGTTAAAAGGTTTTGTCTTTTTAACACTTTTACTAGTTCAAGGAGTTTTTACTGCTTGTGCACCGGCTGTGCCTGTAAACAACAAAAGTGTTAGTGCAGTTCAACCAGAAGACAAGCAAGCATTAAAACCAGACCCTGCTTTAGGTGAATACACCTCTGACTTAAAGTTCAATACTAACTTCATTCCAAAAAAGGATGATCCCTTTCGTCCCTTTTATGATCTAAGTTTTACGCTCCAGTTTCAAGATCCATATACAGCTACTTACGGTACTGGTTGGCTCATTGATTGAAAGGATAATAATCAGCCCAATAAATTCACTGCTTACATAGCTACTAACTTACATGTAGCTGATAATTTAAGAAATGTGAATGATTATGAGTTTTTCAATCAATTTGATTACTTTGACGATCCAACTGAATCTTTCACTTTAGGTAAGTTCGTTGATGGTAATGAAATAAAGCAAATAGTTCCTGATGCTATGCATGAACCTAGCTTAGTGCGGATTGAAACTTCAAAATTGCCAAAAACTGCTTACACGGCAACACTTTTTATTAATGATTTGGGGGAATATAGATTACCTGCCGCTGACTTTGCTGTATTGGAATCAATCTAGATTTAAGTAATAAGCAAGATAAGCAGATTAAAGATCACTTTATTGATCCGGCGATGAAAGCTTATATAGCATTGGGTGACAGTACTGGTATATTCGCCAGTTAACCATTAACCCAATACCAAAACGATACCCATTACCTTTTGGGTTATCCAACTTTATGGACTGATGATGCTAAGTTGTTTGAGTGAACCAAAACAGAACAACGTTTTAACCATGATGACTTTTATGGTTCTATGCCAACACTTACCAAAAACTTAAGGCAAGGTCAACCAGTTGCTGGTAGTAAAGTGCACACATATTACAGTAACGGCTTCCTTAATGAATATTCCTTAAATCAAGGAATTGTTGATTTTGGTACTTTTAAAAGTGCTATCACTGATTATCATGGATATGAATATAAAAACCACGGCTATGGCTTAGCTCTAACTGATACTGATTTACTAGGTGGATCGAGTGGCAGTTTAGTGTTTAACCAAGACAAAAAGATTAGCAGTATTTATTCAGCTGCTACTGAATCAGATAGTGTTGGCTATGCCCAGCTATTGCCTGTTCCTAAAGATGTTAATGGGGTAAGTTTAGTTAAATACAGTTACGACCTTATACTTTGGTGATAGTAATAATAGAGACTATTATGCTTTGTTTGCTAAACGAAATAAAACCCACCTGTATAGTGAAATTCAAAATAGTACTGATGAACAGTTCCGTTATATCGAAAAAGATCCTTGATTCAATTAATCATTGATGGTTTAAGTGCCTCTTTATTTACTAGATAAACCGGGCTATAATGGTTTAGCTCCTTGGCTATCTGTATTAAAATAGTTAGTCTATGAGACTGCAATTCAAGTTATTGGGTTTCTTAACACTGCTGGGTACCAGCACTATTCTTAGTGCCTGTGCTGCAACCCAGCCAAACTTTGAACCCAATAACATTGAAGAAAGTGGTCCCATTACACCTACCACACCTACAACTGATGTACCTAAACCAACCGCAGAGGTAGTGCCTGTTAACCGTGGCTTTCACTTCCAAACCAATAAGGTACCTAGTGAAAGTGATGTTTTTAAGCATAACTATGATCTAACTTTTTCGTTGAACTTTACCAATAAGTCTAACGATATCTATGGCACCGGCTGGTTATTTGACTGGAAGGGTGATGAAAAGGCATTAGGTATTGATGGCAGTTTTGTCCCTAGCATTACAAGCAACATTGATAACTCCCTTCTAAAGGATGATCAATTCACCGTTTATTTAGCCACTAACTTACACGTAGCTGATGCTTTAAGGAATGATCAGGATTACGAACCCTACAAAAAAGATCAGAACAAGCAAGATTTTACTGAGAATACTAAAACTGAATTCTTTTCTTTGGGTAAATACTTAGAAGGTGAGCAGTTAAAGCAGTACATTTCTAAAGAAGAAAATCAATCAGCCAATCAAACTGATAAAGCCTTGGTTTCGATTCAGGCCTCCAATATTCCCAAAACGGCTTACACTGCTACTGACTTTGTTGATATGAATAGTTACAGTTATAACAACATCACAACAAGTCTTCCTGGCAACTATGCTGACTTTGCCGTGATTGAAGTTAACCTAAACCTTAAAAATCAACGCGATCAGCAAATTCTTCATGACTTTGTCAAACCAGCAATTAAGGCTTACAAGGCTTTAGGTGATACTTTGGAACTGTTTAGTGCCAAACCACTCAACCAGTTCATCGAACAAAACTACTACTTGTTAGGTTATCCAGTGATTAATAAAGGAAACAATACCGCTAACCTTTTATTAGCGCAACAAAAGAGCTTTGATCACAACAATTCGGATCATAACCAAAAGAGCCAGTGATTTACAAAAGATCAAAGCTATATTAATAAGTTAGACAGGATTCCCGTCCTAACTAACAATTACCGTGCTTACAATGAAAGCACTGGTAGTCAACTCTTTGCCAACCAACAAAACGAGTCCTGGCTTAATGGGGTAGTGATCCAAGACAAAGGTGTGGTGAACTTTGCTTCCTTTAGCAACTTTACCTTGAAGTACCACGAAAAGCGGTTCCAACAATACGGCTATGGCTTAATGTTGAATGACACTAATTTTCCGGGTGGCTCTTCGGGTAGTCCTTTAATTGGTAAAGACAATAAATTGAACAGCATTTACTTTGGGGTGTTGGAAATTTACCAATCTGGTAGTCTTGCACGCAATGACATTGGGATGAGCCAAATCTTACGTACTCCACAGAACGATAAAGGTTCAAGTATTTCTAAGGGTAGCTATGACTTGATCTTTGGCGATAAGAACACCAAGAATTATTACGCTAAGTTTGCTAAAGATCATCAAACTCATTTGTATCAGAAGATTAAAGAAAGCAAAGACGAACAATTCCGCTTTGTGGAAGCACAAGAGACAACTAATAATTTAGGCAATTAATCAGCTGGCATTTAATCCCAAAAGTGCCAGATTAACTCTTTATTAGAATTAGCAACCATGGTAATTGCCTTAAAGCGGTTTAGTTTTCTAGCTAGCATAGCTACATTAACTGTGCTCAACGCTTGTGCAACAATTTCACTATCTGATAAATCTGGTGAGTTTTACATTAACAATATTCCTAGTAGTGCTGAATTACACCGGATTAACTATGACTTGACCTTCTCTTTAGGTTTTACCAACAGAATTCAGACTAAAAAGAAGAATGAAGTAAACTTCGTTGCCTTTTATGGTACTGGTTGGTTGATTGACTGAAAGGAGGGGAATCAATACCAACCATTCCGGGTTTATTTAGCGACTAATGTTCATGTAGCTGCAGGGTTAAAGAATGAGGCAGACTATTTACCTTACAGTCAACCTGATGCAGAATTGGGTTGAACGGTGGATTTTAGACTGGGCAAATATACTAACGTGAAAGACTTTGTGTCACCAAACGAAATAGGATTACCTAATGGTGCACAAGCCTTTGTATCAGCGCAGACAAGCACAATTCCCAAAACGGCTTTCACTGCGCACGATTTTGTGGATTACACCTTGCCCCAAGAACAAAAAGGTAAAGAACAAAAGGAGCAGCAGTGGATGAAGAACAGTCAAACTAAGGATACTGATGTTCATCCCTATGCTGATTTTGCAGTCTTAGAAATCCTTTTGTTTCCTGACAGTTCTACTGATCGCAAAATTTTTAATCACTTTATCCAACCTGCCATTAGAGCCTATAAACAATTAGGTGATAGCTTAAATATCTTTGCTAATCAAACCCTAGATCAACCTAAACATAACCGTTATTACTTGTTGGGTTATCCTTTTTTAAGAGAAAGGGGTCAATCTTTATTTGTAAGTCAAACAGGTGAAGAAAAGGAGATTTTGGGTCAAAAGGCACAAGTGCCCAATGAAGACCCCATCGTTTCTTTAAGAGTCCCATCTAAACCTACTTTATCTAGAAATAAGGGTGATGACTTTAATGGTAGTTCTTGAGCTTGAAACTATGATCACACCAAGAACTTTGCCTTTAATCGCAAATTTTTGGGTAAAGATTACCAAATCTATGGCAAAGGCATAGGGATTAATCGTAGTGATTTGGGTGGTGGCGCTTCTGGATCTTTAGTTTTAAACGATAAAAAGCAGATTGCCGGTATTTATTTTGGTGCCAGTAGTTCTGGGCCAAATGAGTGAGGTCTAGCACAGTTATTACGTTGACGAACGCGTAGTGGTCTTAATGAAGAGGCAGTTAGTGTGGTGTATGATCTCATCTTTGGCAATCCAAACACGAGAAAATATTACGCCCAGTTTGCAAAGAAAAATAACACCCACTTGTACAAACAAATTGTTAAAAGTAGGAGCGCTGAGTTCCGTTTTGTGGAAAACTCCAATAACTAATAAATACGAGTAATGGCATGTTAGCGCATAGACTAAAAATTACAGATTAGCTCTTTATTAGAATTTAAGCTAATTATGTTGGTTGCTTTTAAACGTTTCGGTTTCATTTTTAGCATAGGTGGCTTGGCCTTTTTAAGTGCTTGTGCTGCTTTTAAGCCTGATAAATTTGAAGGGTTTTACGTTAATAATATTCCCAGTAGTGCAGAAATACACCGCACTAACTATGATCTTAGTTTTGCCTTAACTTTTACTAACAAGTTTAACGGTAAAAATAATCAAACAGAATTCATTGCTACCTATGGTACTGGTTGGTTAATTGACTGAAAAGAAGGTGGACAAAAAAATGGTAAAAATGAACCATTCCGTGCTTATATAGCAACCAACCTCCACGTAGCTGATGGCTTAAAAAATAAGAAAGACTATGAGCCATACAATAAAGAAACAGATAACAAAGAAGAAACCACTGCCTTTCGCATAGGTAAATACACGAATGCAAAGGACTTTGTGTTGCCAAGTAAAGTCAATTTAGCGAACAATGCCCAAGTCTTTGTCAATGTGCAAACAACGGTAATTCCCAAAACTGCTTTTACTGCTAGAGATTTTGTGAATTACAAATTGTCAGCAGATGAAGTAACAAAACAAAAGAAGCAATTACAAGAACTTATCGAAAAAGCACAAAAAGGAGAAGTACAAGAAGGACAACAAACTGACACGCAAGCAATTCAATGACAAAAGAAAAATGATAGTAATGTTCAAATTGCCAAATCACAAAGTGATAGTAAAGATAAAGGCAGTCAAGATAAATCACAATCGGGCGAAGGTTTTGCCTATGCCGATTTTGCAGTTTTAGAACTGCCCTTATTTTTGGAGAATCAAAATGATAAAAAGGTTTTTGATCACTTCATCGAGCCTGCCATGAGAACTTATAAGCTTTTAGGTGATAGCTTAAATCTATTCGCTAAACAATCACTAGATGAACTGAAAGGTAACCATTATTATTTGGCAGGTTATCCTTATCTAAAAAATAAGGTTAGATCTTTGTTTATTAACCAAACAGATAAAACCAAAAAAGAAGACGACCAAATAGTACAGCACAGTAACATCGACAAACCGTTTGATATTCGTCCTTCTTTGATGAAACCAACCTTAATTCGCAATAAAGGCGATGATTTTAATGACAGTACATTGGCATGAGATTATGACCACAGCAAGATCTTTCAGTTAAGTCAAACTTTCCAAAACCAGTATTACCAACAATATGGTAAAGGATTAGTTTTAACTAACGCCGGTTTTGAAGTGGGCGCTTCTGGTTCTTTAGTGCTCAATGACAAGAAACAGATTGCCGGCATTTACTTTGGTACAACTTATTCGGACGTTGATGCTTGGGGAGTAGCCCAATTGTTGCGTTGAAAAGCAATGGGCAATCAAACTGGTGAAAACTCAGCTGTGGCTTACGACTTAATTTTTGGTAATAAGGACACCACCAAGTACTACGCCCAATTTGCTAAGAAAAACAGTACCCATTTTTACAAGCAAATTGAACAAGCAAAGGATCAAAGTTTGAAATACGTACAAAGTGATAAGACAACGGATGTTAAAAACTCTTAAGTGACTTTTAGATCAAAAATTAGCCAATTAACTCTTTATTAGAATTAGGCCAATTATGGTAATTGCTCGCAAGCGTTTCGGTTTTGTGGCTAGTTGAGCCACTTTCACCCTTTTGAACGCTTGTGCAGTTATGAACCCACGAGAGCAGTGGGGGGGTGGCTTCTATCAACACCATTCCCAGTTCTTTAGACGTACACCGTGCTAACTATGATTTAAACTTCTCTTTAACCTATACCAATAAGTAAACCGACCAAAAGGGGATAACCTGGTTAAAGACTAATTATGGTACGGGTTGGTTAATTGACTGAAAAGAGGGTGAAAAGCAAGGTGGTAAAACAGAACCCTTCCGCGCTTACTTAGCGACTAACCTACACGTATTAGCATCACTAAAGAATCCGAAAGACTATTCGCCTTACAACCAACCCGATCCTGCTTTAGGTTGAACAATTTCCTTTCGTTTGGGCAAATACACCGATGTAAAGCAGTTTGTATTACCAAGCAAATTAGGTTTACCCAATTTTGAGCAAGCCTTTGTCTTTACCCAACTTGCTGTAATTCCCAAAACGGCTTTTTTAGCGAGAGACTTTTTCGATTACACCTTGCCTAAAGATGCTAAAGCATGAAAGCAAGGCAATCAATCTGATAAAACAGTTACCCATCCCTATGCTGATTTTGCAGTTTTAGAACTACCACTGTTTTTGGATAATCCCACTGATCGCAACATTTTTGATCATTTGATCCAACCAGCCATACGCACTTATAAACAGTTAGGTGATAGTTTAAACATCTTTGTTGATAACCCAATTAATCAGCTCAAGAACCACAGCTATTATCTATTGGGTTATCCCAACTTACAGAGCAAGGTGAAAACCTTACTAATTAACCAAACTGGTAAAAAACAAATAAAACCCGAACAGATCCTGCAACAAACTAACCAAAACCGCTTTTTATTGTATTCAGGACGTGGTACACCCAACTTAATTAGCACTAAAGGTGCAACTTTCAATCAAAGTGAATTTGCTTGAAACTATGAGCACAGTAAGAGCTTTAAGTTTAAGCACCAGTATACTTACAAACAATACCAAGCATACGGTAAGGGTTTGGCAGTTGTGCATGCTGATTTTAGTGGTGGTGTGTCAGGTGCATTAGTCTTAAATGACCAAAAGCAAATTGTGGGAATCTACTTTGCTACTACCCGTTCTTCTAAACAGGCTTGGGGTTTAGCGTAACTGTTACGCTGAACACCACGGAAGAAGAGCAATGATGAAGCTTTGAGCATTGCTTATGATCTCATCTTTGGTAACCGCAATACCACTAAGCACTATGCTCAGTTTGCCAAACAACACCATACCCATTTGTATAAACAAATCACTAAAACGCCCAATCCTCAATTCCGCTTTGTGGAAATTAAACAGAGTTAACAATGGCAACCCGTTAACTTTTTAGCGTTTAAGCTTAAAAGTACCAGTTTAACTGTCTATTACAATTAGTAACTATGGCATTGGCCTTCAAGCGTTTTGGTTTTCTAGCTAGCATAGCCTCTTTAACTCTTTTAAACGCTTGTGCAACAGTTCAATTACCTAATCAATTTGAAGGGTTTTACATCAATAATATTCCCAATAGTACGGAAATCCACCGTGCTAATTACGATTTAGTTTTTTCCTTGGACTTTACTAATAGATATAACCTTGAAAACAAAACTAAAGATTTTGCAATTTATGGCAGTGGTTGATTAATTGATTGAAAGAAGCCAGACAAAAATAAAAAGAACGATCCCTTCCGTGTTTATCTAGCAACTAACTTGCACTTAGGTGATAATCTTCAAACTTTAGGTAACTATTCACCTTACAATAAATTAGATCCTGAATATGGTGTTACCAAAGCTTTTAGACTTGCTAAATACACAAGTGTCAAAGATTTTGTTTTACCTAGTCAATTAGGCTTACCTAATGACGCCAAAGCTTTTGTAACTGCGCAACCAACGGTGCTACCCAAAACAGCTTTTACTTCCAGGGATTTTGTCGATTACAGTTTGCCCAAAGATCAAGTAGATAAAAAAGAAGAATTAACAGATTTACATTGAGTAAGAGGGACTAAGTCTAATACAACAGATAGCCTTTCTTATGCTGACTTTTCGGTATTAGAAATGCCACTTTTTCTTGATAAAACCACTGATCGCAAAATCTTTAATCACTTTATTCAACCGGCCATTAATACTTATAAACAGTTAGGTGATAGTTTAAACATCTTTGCCAATCCAACCTTAGACCAGTTAAAGCAAAACCGCTATTATGTACTTGGTTATCCCAATTTAAGAAATAGTGTTAGAACTTTACTGGTAAACCAAACTAAAGCAAGCATAGCAGCAGCTAAAACAATACCTCAGCAAACAACGCAGGAAAGTAAAACTGAAAAACCCTTTGTTGTGGGTAAGAGTACGGTTAAACCTACCTTAATTAGAAATAAGGGCGATAAGTTTAATGGTAGCACAGTTGCTTGACGTTATGATCATGTGGCTGGTTTTCAATTTGGCCAAAATTTTCAAGGACGTCATTATCAACAATATGGCAAGGGAATTGTTTTAAACCATGCTGGTTTTACTGGTGGAGTTTCTGGTACCGTTGTTTTAAATGATCTGAAAAAAATTGCTGGCATTTACTTTGCTACCCATTTCACTGCCAATGGTGATTGGGGGGTAATCCAATTATTGCGTTGAAATGCCAAAAACAGTAGTGATGAGACTCGTAGTGTGGCTTACGATTTAATCTTTGGTAACAGTAACACAAAACACTTTTATGCTCAGTTTGCCAAACAACAAAAGACCCATTTGTACGAGCAAATTACTAAAACCCGCGACCCGCAATTCCGTTTTGTGGAGAAAGCTAAAAAGAATTAGTTATGTGGATTAGTTGGAAGCGTTTTGGTTTTCTTGGTGGCGTATTGGCACTAACCTTTTTAAATGCTTGTGCAACTATTAAACTTCCCGATAAATTTCGTGATTTTTACATTAATAACATTCCTGGTAGTAGCGAAGTGCACCGCGCTAACTATGACCTAAGCTTTTCCTTAACCTTTACTAATAAGTACATTAATAATGACAAAACTTATATTCATAGCTACTACATATGGTACTGGTTGACTTATTGACTGAAAGGAACCTGACAAAAAGAAGGAGAATGAACCCTTCCGCGCTTATTTAGCCACGAACTTATACGTAGCAGCATCATTAATAAATCCACAAGATTATGAAGCTTATAAAGATACTGTTTTGGGTTGAACTACTACCTTTAGGTTAGGTAAATACACTAACGTAAAAGATTTTGTTGCACCCCATCAATTTGGACTACCCAATGCTGTGCAAGCCCTTGTTAGAGCCCAAACCACGATAATTCCCAAGACGGCTTTTGCTGCTCGGGACTTTGTTAATTACAGTTTTACTAAAGAACAAAAAGATAATCAAAAGGAAGAATATCAATGGATTAAAGACAGTAAGACTAAGGATTCTGATACCCGGTCTTACTCTGATTTTGCGGTCTTAGAAATTCCCTTCTTTCTGGATAATCCAACAGATCGCAAAATCTTTGATCACTTTATTCAACCAGCCATACGCACTTATAAACAGTTAGGTGATAGCCTTAACATTTTTGCTAACCCCACACTGGATCAATTAAAAAAATCGCTATTATGCGTTAGGTTATCCGTTTTTAAGAAATAAAGCGGCATCATTGTTTTTAAATCAAACGGAACAAAGAAAGGAACATATGGACAAAACTACCCAAATACTTCATGAAAAACCATTTGTTGTTTTAACCGATCCAGCTAAGCCTACTTTAATTAGGAATAAAGGCGCTAATTTTACTGGCAACACTTGAACTTCAAACTATGATCTCAGCAAGAAATCGGGGCTTTATCATGAATTTTTAGGTAAGAAATACCAAATCTATGGCAAAAGTATAGTCATTAGTGACCTTAATTTAAGCAGTGGCTCTTCTGGTTCTTTGCTGTTAAATGATAGGAAGCAGATTGTTGGTATTTATTTTGGTGTTGATGGCCCTAAAGACGAATTAGGCTTCTCACAGTTATTACGTTGACAAGCGAAAAATAATGATGAAGAAAAAGACAGTGTTGCTTACGATTTAATATTTGGCAATAAAAATACCACAAAATACTATGCTCAGTTTGCTAAAGAACATAAAACCCATTTATACGAACAAATTGATAGAAGCAATGATCAACAATTTACCTTCGTCAAAAACCAAAAGTGTTAAAAATTTGTAGTTAAAACCTTTGGGATTTTGCTTAAAAATTAACTCCTTAAACCTTTGTTAGAATTAAGCCACGATGTTGGTTGTTTTCAAGCGTCTTGGTTTTATTGTTAGCATATTCTCTTTAACTTTTTTAAGTGCTTGTGCAGCCTTTGATAAGTGGCAAGAGTTTTACATTAACAATATCCCTAGTAGTACGGAAATCCACCGATTCAACTATGACTTAAACTTCTCGCTTACTTTTACTAATAGAATCACTAGCAACGGTGAAGCTAAATTTAGTGTCACATATGGTACTGGTTGATTAATTGATTGAAAGGAACCTGATAAAAAGAAAGAGAATGATCCCTTTCGTGCTTATTTAGCAACTAACTTACAAGTAGCAGCATCATTAATAAATCCGCAAGATTATGAACCTTATAAAAATAAAGATGATGCTGGTTGAACTACTACCTTTAGGTTAGGTAAATACACTAAGGTTAGTGATTTTGTTTCACCCAATCAATTTGGTTTACCCAATGCTGCGCAAGCTCTTGTCAATGTGCAAACAAGTGTAATTCCCAAAACCGCTTTTGCTGCTAGGGACTTTGTGGATTACAGTTTTCCTCAAGAACAAAAAGATAAAGAAAAGAGAAAACAACAATGGGTGAAAAACAGTCATACTAAGAATTCTGATGTCCAGCCTTTTGCTGAGTTTGCAATTTTAGAAATTCCCTTATTTTCGAAAAGTAAAGTAGATCGCAAAATCTTTAATCACTTTATTCAACCAGCCATACGCACTTATAAACAGTTAGGTGATAGCCTTAACATTTTTGCTAACCCCACACTGGATCAATTAAAACAAAATCGCTATTATGTGTTAGGTTATCCTTTTTTAAAAAATAAAGTGTCATCACTATTTCTTAACCAAACGGGAAAAAAGAAAGGAATATTTAGGCGAAAATACACAAATATCCCATGAAAAACCAGCTATTATCTCAACTAATCAAGTTAAACCCACTTTAATTAGGAATAAAGGCGATAATTTTACTGGTAGTCCCTGAGCTTTGAACTATGATCTCTCCCAGAAATTTAAGGTTTATCTTGAGTTTTCGGGCAAAAAGTACCGAATCTATGGCCAAAGTATAGGCATTAGTCATCTTGATTTAGGCGGTGGATCTTCTGGTTCTTTGTTGTTAAATGATAAGAAACAAATCGCTGGCATTTACTTTGGCGTTGATGGTGCTAACAATGAATTAGGCTTAGCACAGTTATTACGCTGAAAACCAGAAACTTATCACAATGATGAAGCTAGAAGTGTGGCTTATGATTTAATCTTTGGTAATAAAAATACCACAAAATACTATGCTCAGTTTGCCAAAGAACACAAAACCCATTTATACGAGCAAATTAAGCAAATTAACAATGATGAATTCCGCTTTGTCGAAAAGACTAAAAGGCATAACTTGGGGTAATGAATCGACTAGTGGCTAGTTGTAAAAGTAGCTAATTAACTCTTTATTAGAATTAACACCATTATGATTGTGGCTTTCAAGCGCCTTGGTTTTCTCGCTAGCATAGCTTCCTTAACTGTATTAAGTGCTTGTGCTGCAGTGCCACTAGAAAAGTGGGATCAGTTCTATGTAAGTAATATTCCTAGTAGTGGTTCGATTCACCGTGCCAACTATGATTTAACCTTTGCTTTAACTTTTACTAATAAAACTACTAACAATGGGCAAGATAACTTTAGCGCCTTTTCTGGCACTGGCTGGCTCATTGATTGAAAAGGTAGCGGGGGGGGTTAAATGAACCCTTTCGGGTTTATTTAGCCACCAACTTACATGTCGCAGCCGTTTTAAAAAACCAACAGGATTACGATCCTTATAAAAACTCTGATACCAGTGCCGATTGAACGACCGCTTTTCGAATAGGCAAATACACTCACGTTCGTGATTTTGTCGAACCTAGTCAAGTTAAGTTGCCCAATAATGCTCAAGCCTTTGTTAATGTCCAAACCACAGTAATTCCCAAAACCGCTTTTACAGCGCATGACTTTGTCAACTACACTTTGCCAAAAGACAAAAAGAAGCAAAATGATACAGAAAATAAAAAGAAGCAACCAAAGGATGGAGAAAACGATAAGCAAAAGGAGCAAGCGGAAACCCAACCGTTTGAGTGAATTCAACAAAAGGATGCTGATGATAAAAAGGAATCTAATACAGCAAATACATCAGACAGTCTTGCCTATGCTGACTTTGCGGTGTTAGAGCTAACCTTATTTTTAGATAACCCAGTTGATAAAAAGGTGTTTGACCATTTTATCCAACCAGCCATCAAAACTTATGAGCAATTAGGTAATAGCTTAAAGCTGTTTGCCAAGCCAACATTAACTGAACTCAAAAACCACCGCTATTATTTATCGGGTTATCCCTTCTTGGAAAACAAGGTTAATGTATTGAGTGTTAATCAAATTAAGAAAGATACATCTACAGAAACAACAATAAATGGACAAACAGTACAACAAAGTAACCACGAACAACCCCTTATTGTGCGATCGACAATAGCAAAGCCAACCCTAATTAGAAATCAAGGTGATGACTTTAATGGCAGTAACTGGGTTTGAAACTATGACAACAGTAGGGTATTTCGGTTTGAACAAACTTTTCAAAGTCGTAATTACCAACAATACGGTAAGGGATTTGTTTTGGACAATGCTGGTTTTACAAGTGGCGCTAGTGGTGCTTTAGTGTTAAACGATAAGCACCAAATTACTGGCATTTATTTTGCGTCTACTAGTAACACCACTACTGCTTGAGGGGTAGCTCAGTTGCTGCGTTGAAAAGCCAATGGCCATAATAACGATGGCACAAACACAGTGGCCTATGACTTAATCTTTGGTAACAAAGACACTAAAAAGTACTACGCTCAATTTGCTAAACAACATAAAACCCATTTGTTTGAGCAAATTAAGCAAAGCAACGACCAACAATTTACCTTTGTTAAAAACCAAAAGTCTTAAAAATTTTGTGGTTTAATCCTTTGGGATATCACTGCAAACAGGGCTCCTTAACCCTTTATTAGAATTACTCGTTTATGTGAGTTGCGCTCAAGCGTTTTTGTTTTCTTAGTGGATTATTGGCACTAACTGTTTTAAGTGCTTGTTCAGCCTTTCGAAAACCTGATAAATTCGAAGGGTATTACATTAACAATATTCCTGGTAGTGCAGAAATCGATCATGCCAACTATGATTTAACCTTTTCTTTAGGTTTTTTTAACAGAATTGAAAAAACCGAGAAAGATAAAAGTCAAATAGATTTTGGTTCCATTCACGGAACGGGTTGGTTAATTGACTGGAAGGAAGTTGACAAGAAAGATAAAAAAGCTAATAAATTTACTGTTTACTTAGCTACTAATTTACACGTCATACAGGCCTTAAAAAACCGAGAAGATCATCCGCCTTACAACCAATTTGATATCAATTTTGTGCGAACCGTTGATTTTAGAATTGGCAAATACACTGATGTTAAACAATTTGTCGCACCAAGCAAATTAGGCTTACCCAACTCTACCCAAGCTTTTGTAGCAGCACAACCAACGGTACTTCCTAAAACTGCTTTCATTGCACATGACTTTGTGAACTACACTTTATCCAAAGATCAAAAGAATAAAAAACAAAGAGAACAGCAATGAAAGGTACAAATTAAGCCAAATAAAGATGAAGTTCATCCTTATGCTGACTTTGCGGTATTAGAACTACCTTTATTTCTCAATAATTCATCTGACCGACAAATTTTTGATCATTTCATCCAACCAGCAATTAGAGCTTACAAACAGTTAGGTGATAGCTTAAACATTTTTGCCTACCCAACTTTAGACCAGTTTAAACATAGTCATTATTATGTACTGGGCTATCCTTACATAGCGAAAAAGCTGCCAACTTTATTTGTAAACCAAACCGGGAAAGAAAAAACAGTGCCTGGTGAAACAGCCCAAATACCCAATGATCAGCCCTTTGTTTCCACAATTAACGAAGAAGGACCGCATTTGGGTAGGATTAAAAGTGACAAGTTTAATGGTGGCACCTGGGCTTGAAACCATGATAACACCAAGAACTTTCCGTTTAATCGCCAGTTTCGTGGCAAAGAATACCAAATGTATGGCAAGGGAATTGGGATCACTAATGGTAGTTTAAGTCGTGGCGCTTCGGGTTCCTTAGTCTTAAATAACAAGCGACAGATTGTGGCCATTTACTTTGCTAGTAGAATCACTGAAACACAAGAATGGGGTCTAGCGCAGCTGTTACGCTGAAAACCGCGAAGTGTTCTTAATGAAGAAAAAGACAGTGTTGCTTACGATTTAATCTTTGGTAATAGCAATACCAAAAAATACTATGCCCAGTTTGCAAAAAAAATAACACTCACTTTTATGGGCAAATTAAATCTGCGCGAGACCCTAGTTTAAAATATGTAGATAACGAATCAAAGGTAAAAAATACTTAAATTAAATTGTCTAGGTTTGTGTATGTGGCGTTTTTCTGTTAGTGCTAGTCTTGTTTATTTGCCGTACCGCTTAGTGGATGTGCCACGATTGTGCAATTAGAAAAGGTACCGCGCGCTGAATACCAAACAAAGTGGGCTACTAATACCGTTCCCAAACCAACTGACTTTTACCACCAGCTTTATAACTTAAGCTTTTCGTTAACTTTAACGTCACAACGGTGAAATACTTACGGGACTGGTTGGTTAATTGATTGAAAGGATACTAGTACAAACGAAAATAAGTTCACTGCCTATTTAGCGACTAACTTCCATGTCGCTGACACTTTAAAGAACCCGCACGACTACCCGCCTTATAACCAAGTCGATAATACCCAAGATTTAACCACTAGTTTTCGAATTGGTAAATACACTGATCCCAGTTTATTTGGTCTGTACACGAATGTCAAACACGCATTTGTTGATGTCCAACTAGCAGCTTTACCAAAGATGGCTTATGCAGCGGTGGACTTTGTTGATTATCGGTTTGACAATAAACATTGGAAATCCTTAAATGAAATTTGTCCGGAAGTTGGTTTAAAACCTTATGCTGATTTTGCCGTGTTAGAAGTACCCTTGTACTTAAACAACAAGTTGGATTACCAAGTATGGGAAAACTTTATCAAACCCGCCATTGCTACCTATAAGGCCTTAGGTGATAGTACAAACTTGTTTGCAAGTACGTCATCTTCTGATTTACAAAATGACACCTATTTTGCTCTCGGTTATCCCTTACTAGAGAGTAACATTGATGCGATTCACTTTAACCAAACAGGTGCCACTTTAACTAGTGTTCCGGTTAAAGACCGCATTAAAGTTAAAAACCAAAGCTTCTGAACTTTGAACAAATAGCGTCAGATTCCAACCTTGGTAATGAATAAAACGGGGCAAACATCTGGCAATACACTAGCACACGTGTATGACCGCCCAGTATTACCAACTAGACGAAAAGTTTAATCAGCAAACCTATGAACAGTATGGTAAAGGCTTAGCCTTAAATGATTTGTATATCCGCAGGGGCGCTTCTGGTAGTTTAGTCTTCAATCAGGATCAACAAATATCAGGCATCTTTTTTGCAGTAGCTAGTCATTCCGACCCTAAACCTGGTGAAAAAACTCTGGTACAACTGTTACGCTTGCCAGTTGATGAAAGTACTACAGCGACGGTAAAGGACAACTGTGTGCCCTATGATTTAATCTTTGGCAACCGCAATACTACCCATTACTATACCCAATTTGCCAAGCAACACCACACCCATTTGTATGAGCAAATTCAACAAAGTAATGACCAGTTAATTAAGTTTATTGATCGCGAAAATGTGTCCTGTTCAATGGTTTCGTAACGGTTATTTTTTGTTGTAATTTAACTGTTTAACAGTTCCATTTTTGACTTATTTTTAAAGCTCTTAGCTAAAATTACGCGTTCGTAAATCTGGAAATTCAAACAGGATAGTAGATAACAAATAATGTAGGGAAAATTTTGAATGGAGAACAAAGAACAAAATAATACTGATCAACTTCAAACTGGTGATCTCAATAAAGCGCGAAAATTACACAAGTGTTATTTGTGATTGTTTGTTGTGTCGTTAATTATCTGACTCGGTTTTATTTCACTGTTTTTTCTATATTATCTGCCAATTAGCCTTGTTATTGCCCTAGTTGTTATTGCCTTTATCTTTGTCTTAGTCTTTTTGGGATTCTTGGAAACATGGCGCAAAAACATTAACCAAGAAGAAGAGTTTTTGCGGCTTGAAGGCCTTTTGATCACAAGTCCAACTGATACTCAATCAGCAATCCACAAAGATAACCAATAGTGGTGAAACCAGAAACTAAAGCCAAACCAACCTCAGACCGGTAGTAGTTGCAAATGTTCGTTGTGCAGCCCAATACCCAGTACACAAACACCCCAAGCAGTTGTGGCAAATCCTCATCCACAACCAACCTTCGTTAACTGAACAATCAACTACCAAAACCGAAGCATGGTAAGTTTTACCACTAGTCCGAGCGATGAAGTTGTAAGACATATACAACGTTTTGCTCATTGTGTTCTTCATGGCAGAGTTGCCTATTTCCATTATTTGTATTAGTCTGGGTCACTTTCACTCCGTTTGGTGGTTATTGGAATTGAGCATCCTCTTTTTCGTTTTTTCTTAGTGGTTTTTTGTTTGCTTTAAACTATCGTGCAAACAACATAAGGTTGTGGCTAAACTCAAAAAAGAAGTAAAGAAATAATTCGCTCATTTACTGCTTATTTCTTGAATTGACTTAAGCGAATGTTTAAGTCAGTTTTGCCTCTGCAACTATCTGTGTTTATTCAAAAAGGCTTGTTTTCACTTAAATATTAGACTTAAGCTAACTTAAGTGTTTAATTTGCGTTTCGTGTTCGTAGGTCAACTCTGCTACCTGCCCTTTTATTAGTAGCAATTCCCCTAAATAGCTGTAGTTCCTTTTGAAAACCGTTACAGCTGCGGGGGGTGTTAAACGTAAAGAGTGAAAGACTAATTACCTCATTAATACTATTCCCAAAAAGTCAGAAGCTTTACACGACCTGTATGATTTGAGCTTTTCAATGCAGCTTGCCAACAACAAGTGACGTGTGTTTGGTACTGGTTGATTAATTGATTGAAAGAAACCGAAGCGAACACATAACCTGAGCGAACCGTTTTATCTTTATTTAGCGACTAACCTGCATATTGCCGTTGCTTTGAGCAATCCGAAGGACTATGCACCGTTTAATAAAGCTAGCATTGGCAACAGTTTAACTACGGTATTTTGTCTAGGGAAATATATTAACCCTCAATTGTTTAAGCTACGTACTGATGTAAGCAACGCCTTTGTGTCAATACAAACTTCCACTATTCCCAAAACAGCCTTTGTAGCACGCGACTTTGTGCCCTTACAAAACCGCGGTAACCAGTGGGTAGCACCAGTTCGTGCATCAGAAGATGATCCTGCACTAGCAAAAAGCTATTTGGATTTTGCGATCATAGAAGTTCCACTCTTTTTACACAACCAAATGGATAAACAGATCTATGACCACTTTATGCGCCCCGCCATCAATACCTATGAACGGTTAGGTAACAGTGTGGGAATCTTTGCTTACCAACCTATGGCAAGCTTTAAGCGAGATAGCTATTTTGCTTTAGGTTATCCCCAAGTAGAGAGCAATATTGCTGCACTTAACTTGAACCAAACTGAAGTTAAACCTACTCGCCCAGAGGATGTTGCTCAAGTTACTTTTAAAGAGCCTTGGTCAGTAGATCACCACCGCGAAATTCCTACTTTGACTACCAATCAACTTACCACCATTAAAACAAAACACTTTTCTGGTAGTAAGTTATCTTGACCGTTTGATCACACTAAGTCATTCAAGATTAAGAATAAGTGGTTAGGGCAAAACTACCAGATGTATGGTCATGGTTTAGGAATCGATCAGGTTAACCTAAGAAAAGGGACTTCTAGTTCTTTAGTGATTAACCAAAAGCGTCAAATTGTGGGAATCTATTTTGCTACGGTAATTACTAATCCCAAGAAGGCTGTTCGTAACGATGTTGGTTTAGTCCAAATGCTGCGCTTTCAGGGTGAGGGCAATTCCCTCAATCCGAACTAGAGCAGCATTGGTTATGATCTTATCTTTGGCAACCGCAATACTACCCATTACTATACCCAATTTGCCAAACAACACTACACTCATCTTTGTGATTAAATTAAAAAGAGTAACAATCGACAGTTTCAATATGTTGATCAAAATTAAAGTAAATTAGTAAGACCATGGAACCAAAGATTAGAAGAATCCTCAATAAGGAATTGCAAAGACAAAGAGATTGCATTTGTTTAATAGCATCAGAGAACTATGTGAGTAGGGACATCCTAGAGGTCACTGGTTCCATTTTGACCAATAAGTACGCTGAGGGTTATCCTACTAGACGCTTTTATGAAGGTTGTGAGGTAGTTGATGAATCAGAGAGCTTAGCCATTAATACCTGTAAGGAATTATTTGGTGCGAAGTGAGCGAATGTGCAACCGCACTCCGGTTCTTCTGCTAACTATGCCGTGTACTTAGCTCTACTTAAACCTGGCGATGCCATTTTAGGGCTTGACCTTAACTGTGGTGGGCACTTAACTCACGGTAATAAATTTAACTTTTCGGGTAAACAGTACCAGCCTTATTCCTACACCATCAACCCCGAAACCGAGATGTTGGACTATGATGAGGTGCTACGTGTTGCTCGGGAGGTAAAACCTAAACTAATTATCTGCGGTTTTTCCAATTACTCGAGAACCGTTGACTTTGAGCGCTTTAGTGCAATTGCGAAAGAAGTTGGTGCTTACCTTTTAGCGGACATTGCCCACATTGCGGGATTGGTAGCAGCTGGCTTGCACCCCAATCCCTTACCTTACGCTGATGTGGTTACATCTACTACCCACAAAACACTGCGCGGTCCACGGGGAGGGTTAATTATGTCCAATAACGAAGCGATTATTCGCAAATTGGACAGCGGTGTCTTTCCGGGTTGTCAAGGTGGTCCCTTACAGCACGTAATTGCGGCTAAGTATGTTTGTTTTAAAGAAGCTTTACAACCAAAATACAAGCAGTACATCCAAAACGTTAAGACCAATGCAGCGAGCATGGCTAGTTGGTTCAAACAACAAGGTTACCGCGTCATTTCTAACGGAACTGATACCCACTTGTTCTCGCTTGATGTCGGTAAGGGTAAAGATGTTTCACAATGATTGCAACAAGCCAACATTGTGTTGAACATGAACACGGTTCCTTTCGATAAGAATCCTGCCATAAATCCTTCCGGTATTCGTATTGGTACACCTGCCATGACTACTCGTGGCTTTAAGGAAAAGCACTTCCTTTATGTTGCTGCCTTAATTGACAAGATTATTAAATCTGACGGTAATAAGAAAGTTATTAAAGAAGTAAAAAAAGCGGTTTTAAAACTGTTAGAACGTTTTCCGTTGTATAAGGGATTGGAGTATTAGATAACTACTTAATTTACTAAACATACAGCATTTAAAAAAATCACTTCACTCATTAAAAGATGCTGTGATTTTTTATTGAAATAAACAGTTCAAAACCATTAGAAGCTTGGTCACTTTAGAGGTAATAAAACCATTAGATTATCGAGTTAAAACCGTTTTCATTAGCGAGTCCAATTAATTTTTTAGGGTTTAAAAGAAATTAGCATTAGGCTTAAAAATTAAATTTTCCTGTTATGCCAGTGATGGCGTAGAGTTTTTAGTTTTTATTGTTGAAACTTTTTAAGCCTTTAATGGGTGTTGAAAAGTTTGTGGTAGTTTTTCAATTAAATTTCCTAACCAAGATACGATAGATTAACTAGCGTTAACGTTACTACTGTCAGCATTGGTTTTTTAGTTGTTTTAAGTATTTGTTATTTCCAAACAAATATTTTTCATGCTGCAAAATTTAGCTTTAAGCTTTCCTTTTATTACGCGTTTCTTCCAAAAGCAAATGCTTGGTTCCCAGAATTCTAGTGGTAAAACTCCTGGTTTCAATGAAGCCGAAGGAATAACGAGTAACATTTTCCAAATTGCTGGTGGAATTAGCCTTTTAGTTATTTTGTTGTTAATCATTGGTTTCTTGAGTTGTTTGTTGGGTGGCATCTTCCTACATAAGCACAAACACGCTGAAGTGGGTAGTCCCGCTCATGCAAAAACGAAAAATCTATTTGTTGCTTTCTTTGTTGTCGGTAGCTTATTGTTGTTAGTGGCCGTAGTCATGTTAATTGCTTTCGGTGTGCTTGATGCTAGTCTGCCACTTCCAAAAGAAAATAACTCTTAATTAGTTTTAATTACTAACCACATATACAAGGTTGAGTGCCTTATTGGCAATAAACGCTTAATCTACTAGTAAATAAATCAGGCACGCTAATTTAGCAGCACTATTTCGGTAGTGTTGCTAAATTATTTTTATTTGCACTTTAAGCATTTAACTGCTAATTGTTAATAATTGGTAGAATATTGACGGTATGAAGATAACACCAATTCATGACAACATTTTGGTTTCACTAGTGGAATCAAACAAAGAAGAAGTGTCACAAAAAGGGATTATTACAGCACTAGCTAACCCTGATAAAAATGAAAGTGCCCACAAGGGAACTGTCGTTGCTTTAGGTGCAGGACCGGCATATGGTAAAAGCGAAAAACCGAAATATGCTTTTGGCATCGGTGACACGATCTACTTTAAGGAATACAGTGGTATTTCCTTTGAAGAGGAAGGTACCAAGTACAAGATTATTTCCTTGGAAGATGTCCTTGCTTTTGAAAAGCATGGTAATACAAAAACTACTACTGTAAAGAAAGGAGCTAAGAAAAAATAGTTATGGCAAAGGAATTAGTATTTGGCAAGAATGCCCGCAATAAACTGCTAGCTGGTATTAATAAATTAGCAGACGCTGTTAAGGTAACCGTTGGTCCTAAAGGTCAAAACGTGATTTTAGGTCGGAAGTTTTCCAATCCTTTAATTACTAACGATGGAGTGACCATCGCTAAGGAAATTGAACTAACTGATCCTTTAGAAAACATTGGTGCTAAGGTTATTTCGGTAGCTGCTGTATCTACCAATGATATTGCTGGGGACGGTACTACCACTGCTACCATCTTGGCACAGGAAATGACTAACCGTGGTGTGGAAGCTGTTAATAATGGCGCTAATCCAGTTAATGTCCGCCGTGGGATTGAAGATGCTAGTCAGTTAATTATTACTGAGTTAGATAAGCGTTCCAAAAAGATTAATACCAACGAAGAAATCGAGCAAGTTGCAGCGATCTCTTCCGGTTCCAAGGAAATTGGGAAGCTGATTGCTCAAGCTATGGCCTTAGTTGGTAAAAACGGTGTCATTACCACCGATGATGCTAAGACGATTAACACTACCCTAGAAACCACTGAAGGGATTGAGTTTAAAGGTACTTACGCTTCCCCTTACATGGTTAGCGATCAAGAAAAAATGGAAGTGGTGTTAGACCAACCGAAGATCTTGGTCAGTGCGATGAAGATTAACACCATTAAGGAAATCTTACCGTTACTAGAAGGTAGCATGGAAAACGGTAACCCACTGTTAATCGTGGCACCTGACTTTGCTGAAGAAGTGGTAACTACTTTAGCGGTGAACAAGCTTCGCGGTACCATTAATGTAGTTGCTGTTAAATGTAACGAATACGGGGAACGCCAAAAGGCAGCTTTGGAAGATTTAGCCATTAGTACTGGCACCTTAGCTTACAACAATGAACTAGGTGGTGGCTTTAAGGATGTGACTGTAAACCACTTAGGGGAAGCTCGCCGTGTGCAAGTAGCCAAAGAAAAAACCACGGTTATTGGTGGTAAGGGTTCTAAGGAAACGATCCAAAAACACCTTGACCTTCTAAATGGTCGTTTAAAGCAAACTACCGAAAAGTACGATACCGATCTGTTAAAGGAACGGATTGCCCACCTCAGTCAAGGGGTAGCTGTAGTACGGGTTGGTGGTGCTACGGAACTAGCACAAAAAGAGTTAAAACTCCGCATTGAAGATGCCTTAAACTCGACTAAGGCAGCTGTTGAAGAAGGGATTATTTCCGGGGGTGGTATTGCTTTACTTAACGTATCCACTATCCTCAATGACAGTAAGTTGGCTGACAAGTACAAGGCAGAAACTAGTGCGGAAAACCTCAAGGAAATCCTGGTTGGTTATGAAATTGTGCGTAAGTCACTAGAAGCACCAGTGCGCCAAATTATTGAAAACTCCGGGGTTAACCCAGTTAAAGTATTTGCAGAACTACGCAGTGAAGCTGATGGTGTTGGTTTTGATGCTGAAACCAAAAAGAAGGTCGACATGATCCGCAGCGGTATTATTGACCCTACTAAGGTAACCAAAACTGCACTCGAAAAAGCTGCATCAGTAGCAAGTTCCTTAATTACCACCAGCGTTGCTGTGTATGATATTAAGGAAAACAAGGAAGGTAGCTTCCAAGAATAGGTAAAAATTAAAGATGAAATTAAATAAGTTATTTGACAGCAAGACGGTTGTTTTTAAAAAGTCCGATAAGTACGGCAAGAGTGATTGCTGTAAGACTAAGTGTGTTGAAGGCCAAATTGAATTTGGCGTAAAAATTCCGACTGATTTCCCCGCTTTCAACCGCGCTCTAGTTACCTTTTTGAAAACGCAAAAGAACCAACTAAACGTGGACTTAGACAGTTTTGTGGAACTCTACAAAGCAGAAAACCTCTGTTACAAAACAGCATTAAAGGTAGTGGTAGCTAGCATTACCTTCTGTGAAACAACACCTTTCACCATGAAGACCGAACCACAAAAGAATGTGGAAGTAGCAGTGAAGTGTGACAGCGAACACACGAGCCTCATTAAAGAATACGAGGTAGTGGGTAACTATGTCAACATGGCGCGTCAACTCCAAGACACCCCCTCTGACCAACTCTACCCAGAGGAATTTGTGAAGCGCTTTGAAAAGGCGGCTACTGGTTTAGGTGTTAAGATTACCGTTTTAAAGCAAGCTGATCTCATCAAAAAGAAGATGGGCTTACTGTTAGGGGTTAACAAGGGTTCGGAACGTGAAGCGCGTTTACTAGTAATTTCCTATAACAATAATAAGAAGAGCAGTGAAACTTTAGCTTTAGTTGGTAAGGGCATTACCTATGATTCGGGTGGGATGAACATTAAGACCGGTGACTACATGCGTGGTATGAAGTACGACATGAGTGGGGCAGCTATTGTGTGTTCCACCGTGTTGGCCTTAGCGAAAAACAAGGTGAAAACCAATGTAGTAGCAGTAGCTGCTTTAACAGAAAACCTACCAGGTCCCCACGCACAACGCCCTGATGACATCCAAACCGCTTACAATGGTAAAACGGTTGAAATTGACAATACCGATGCTGAAGGTCGCTTGGTGTTAGCCGATGCCATTAGCTATGCTGCTAAGGATCTTAAAGCTACCCAAATTATTGATGTCGCTACCTTAACCGGTTTAATGTCTTACATCTTAAGTACCACTTACACCGGGATCTTTAGTACCTGTGACATGGCATGGGATGCCTTTAAAAAAGCAGCTTGCTGTGCAGGCGAACCGGTATGACGCTTGCCAATGCACCCGGATTACCTAAAACCATTGGAATCAAAACTAGCGGACTTACAAAACTCCACTAGTGTTAAGGGAGCAGGTTCATCCCGGGCGGCATGTTTCTTAGCTGAATTTAGGGAAGGGGTACCTTTGATCCACTGTGATATTGCATCCACAGCTTCGATTCAAGATCTTGGTCAAGGGGTTTTAGTACGTACTTTATACGAACGTGCTGCGCAGCAAGCAAAGGAATAAACAGGCTTTCAATAAGCAGATAAAAGAAGGGTTGTAGTAGTACAGCCCTTTTTTTATTGGCACCTTAGCCTCATTGGGTCATTTATGTAAGTGATAAAGCCCCATGAAAATTATTTATCAAGAACAACCCAACGAATGTGGCATTTGTGTGCTTGGCATGTTAGCCAATGAACTGCATGAGGATAAGTATGCCCATGATGAACTGTTGGAACAAATTAACCTACCAGCTAGTGGTTTGAGTTTCTTTGAACTAGAGACCTATGGCAAGAAGTTTGGTCTCGAAATTGCTAGTTACCAGCTAACCCTAGAAGAGCTCAAACAACTAGAGGGTAAATACTTTATTGTCCACTTCCCTAAGCATTTTGTGGTGGTGCATAAAAAACAAGATAATCTCTGGGAAGTATTTGACCCCGCTAAAGGGAAATATCTTTTAAATGATGAAGAATTAAAGAAACAGTGAACTGGTTATGCCGCTACAGTGCAAAAATCATTTAAAGAAATTCCGCCCATTAATAAGCGCAATTTCTTTAAGCACTTCTTTGATTTAAACCTGATTATTTTCTATGTCTTCATTGAACTAATCATTATTGGCATTTCAACACTTTTAGCAACGGCCTCTAAAACGATGATTGCCAACACCGTTGACTTTGGGACATCAGTTAACATTGTCGTTTTTGTGGTTTTCTTTTTAGTTTTAAAAGGCTTGTACTTACTTTTGTATGCCTTGTTGCAAATGGTGCGTAATGTTTTGTTTTGAAAGCAGTATCGGGGCTATTTGGGTTGAATTATGCAAACATTACAAACCAAGAGTTTTGTCTACTTTAGCAATAAATCACCTAACCAATTAACCGAGCGTCAGTTTTACCTCAAGGAAGTGTTGTCCTTCTTTAATGTCCATATTCCTAACTTAATTATTAGCTGTACAGTAGCTTTAATTATTGGCACCTTAATTGGTATTAACCAAATGGAGTTCTTATGGATAGCAATTGCCCAAATTGTGGTGAATTGTGCCATTTTTCTTTATGACTTCTTTTTCACTAAACGGATTACGAAGCAAGCAATTCCGCAAATGGAGTTACAAAACAAGGTCAGTTTGCAGTTAGATGGCAATTTGCGTGATGAACAAAACGGCAAGCGCTTCAATTACTTAATGATGCAGTTGCGCAAAGCACTTATTAAAAACCAAAACATTAGTAATCAAAAGGAAGTGAACCACTTAGCGAGTGATGGTGTTAAAAGTTTTGCCCAACAGGTATTTGACTTTTTAATTTTGGCCTTGGGCATTATTGGCATTATTGAACAGCGCTACACCTTAGCCTTTCTCTTTTATATCTTTTCCATTCAGGCATTGTTTTCCGCTTATGCCACGAGAATCATCCAGTTTGGTGCAGCAGTTAACCTGTACCAGTTCTGTAAGGACAAACTAGTTACCTTGTTTGAAGACAAGGTTAATGATTGCAATTTCAAGGTCAGTTGGAAGTGTCCCAAAGTGATTAACTTAAACAACTGTAGTATCACTCTGAACCAAAATCTCGATTTGGCTAACCTCAACCTGAATTTAACTAATGGCATGGTTATTAGTGGTGAGAATGGTAGCGGTAAAAGTACCTTGCTGAAAATTCTGACTGGTCGAGGTTTGTCATACCAGGGTCAAATTAAGTTGGATGAATTAGACCTAAAGGATTTTAGTGCAAGCCAACTGTTTCACAACGTTTACTATTTAACGGGGCAGTTAACGGCCTACAACGACATTACTGACTTTACAGTGAAGCCTTGTTAAACTGTAAAAATCCCCAAGTATACCAGCTGTTAGCCGACACCGGCATCCACAACCAGATTAAGTTAAGTTCAGGACAAAAACAGATCTTGCAACTGTTCTTATTACAAAACCTCAAAGACAAGGTGATTTTGTTAGATGAAACACTCAACGCCATTGCCACGGAGCTCAAACCGCGCGTGTATCAGCTTTTGATCAAACCGTTGACCTATAACAACTTTGTTCTGATGGTCGAACACGATTTACGCTTTGTAAACAGTGAGCAAGACCTAATTAACCTCAGTCCTTATTTACAGCAGACATAATATGAAGCAAAAAATTATTGGCCTAACTCTAGCTTTCTTTGTTTTATTCTTAACAGCCGTTGCCATCTTATTTACGGTTAAGGTACAACGATACCTAACTACAAGCTTATGGGCAAAATTGTCTGAACAAACCTTTTTAGTTTTTAAAAACGAGCAGGATGAAGCCCAGTTTAACCAGGTATCTTGAACTAATTTTCAAGCAGAAACAACTAAAAAGGAAGATAAGAAAGCTTTTCGACTTTACAAAAAGAAAATTTCCCTAGAGCAGCTAGAAAATGAAAACCAGCAACAGCTTTTTCAAGCGGTTAATTTAAGTATTAACTTAAAACAAGGTTGGTATAATATTACGATTCTTTTACCGTCCAAAGCGCTGTTTGAAACCGTCTTTTAGTATTAACTCTAACTACTTGTTTAAGCGCTTTTTTGGCAAAAACTTTGAAGCTGGCATCGAGCTTTGTTTGCAAATTATTAAAGACAGCTTGCAGCTTTCTTTTCAACCAGAATTTGCGCTTATGATTGTTTCACCATGAAAGATGAAGCGCTTAAACCGGCAGTTTCTCAACCGCAAAGGGGTAACTGATGTGATTAGCATCTGTTACAACGAAAATGAGGCGGGGTTTTCACCAGCCATTGGTGAAATCTTTTTGTGTCCCAAACACATCTTTAAGCAGGCCAAGCAGTTTGGTTGCACACCTTGGTTTTTACTAACACGCAACTTAATCCATGGTTTGCTACACCTGTTTGAGTTTGACCATGAGCAAAGTCTGGCCTTTGAAAGTGTAACGATGTTTTTTCAAGATGAAATTCATGAAACCGTTTTAAAACTATGGAATCGATAAGAATTGGTGTTTTAGGTCTAACCAACGCTGGTAAATCAACTCTCGTTAACCAATTACACAAAGCGAATAACTTGTTGGTTTCACCTATGAACAACACTACGTTGTTGGCGGTTAGCACTAATACTATTACCCATGAAAAGCAAAACATTACCTTCATTGATGTTCCTGGCTTTAGTGAAAAACGTCACAGCTCCTATGAGTTAATTAGTCAAGAGATTCGCAAGGCTTTAAGTGGGATAGATGTCTTGTTGTTAGTGGTGCGCAGTGATCAACAGCAAAAGTTACCCTTGTTACAAACGCAATTACAACCGTTAAAGCGTTACCGTGATTTAACTCGTGTTTTGTTAATTAATAACTTCTTTGATGTTGTTTTGCAAGCGGAGGACAAGCAAGCAATTGTGCTCGATTTTAAACCGCAAGCAGTACTGGAAACTGATCTGCTTCATTTTGATGCCACTTCTTTTTGAAACCAGTTTAACGAAGTGAAACTACAAGCAAATGAGTTTCGTAAAGATGTTGAATTTTTAGATGCTGACACTGATAACTTTAAGATTTTAGAAGCGCTGCGCGAACAGATCATTAAGTACTGCAGCGAAGAAATTCCCCATGTAGTAAGGCTAGAGATTGTCGATAAGAGTTTTGATCAAGCTAAAAACCTGTTGAAGCTACACCTTTCCATTAGTGTGCCTAAACTTAGTCAAAAAAAAATTATTATTGGCCGTAATGCCCAAATGGTGAAAAAGATCGGGATGCAAATGCGTCAAAAACTACTGGAGTACTATGACTGCAATGTCTTTGTGGAATTGTTTGTAAGGACTTATGACCCTAAACAAAAAAAGTCACCTTATGGCTCTTTAATTTAGTGTCGCTAGCGCTATAAAGTTCGTTATATTAATATTAAAAATTAAAATTTTATTAATCGCAAAACGCCTCAAGGCATTTAGTGCTAAGCATGTTTGTTAATGCCAAAAACGATAAAAAAACAGAACCCATCGAACACTACATTACAGTACAAAAAGTATTTAGAACAGTCTAAAGAGAAAACTGCTAAAGCTAAAAATAAGGATGTTAGCATCGATGATTTACTCAAGAAGCCCTTCTTAGAGGAGATCAAAACCAATGTACTTAAGAAGAATAAAACTACCAGAGCTAGCACCGCTACCAGAGGTACTTCTAAAGTCAAAAAACAGATAGTTGAATCTTCTATTGACTTTTTTGACGAGAAAAAGCGTGGTGTTTTTATTGTGCCACCAGCTGGTACTAGTGTTATTAACGATGACCGGGGTGATAATAAAGCGGTAGAGGAGACTGTTAGCAAAACTGCTATTAGTCAAAATCAACTGGCACATTATGCCAACAGTGAGCTTGTTGAAACCGAACAATTTGAACTAAAACCGGTTGCTTTAGAACAGAATCAGGTTCTAACCAGCACCCGCCACAGTCAAGAACGTGAATCGATTTTTGAAAAAGCACAACTCTTTTGACAAATCTTTGTTGGTGATGTTCGTTTTGGTTTTTGAAAGAACCACACCTGAATTTGATTAGGTTTCTTTGATCAACACCAAAACTGGTATTACTTTGAAGTGGTAGAAACAGTGGAACTGCCCCAAGAACATACTGCCTTTATTAAGCGCAAACAGATTGATAGCTGTTTTTGAAAACCACTGGTTGGTAATCCTAACTATGGTTACATTCAAAACAACATTTGGGTGTGGAAGGGTTTCTTTGACACCAAACTCAATTGGATTCCTGACCCAGTGCGCTTTACCTTGCCAATGGTTGAAAAAGCCACTACAACTACACCTGTTGTACAAATTGAATTACCAGCACCACCAACTGTAACTGTAGTAGACCAAACATCACCACCAACTGCTGCTGTCACCGTTTCTACATCACAGCCAGTCATAGAAGAGCAGACCACTGTATTTAATCAAACTACTCAGCTAGAACAGCTAAGTGTTAGCGCACCACTGTTAGACCAATCGGAAGTGGAAACGGAAATGGTAGAAGTGCCGTTTGTTGCACCGTCAACAACTACCACTCAACCTCAAGTGGTTACTGTACAAGCACAACCAGCATCAAGTTCGATTCAGTTTCAAGAACCAATTATTAAGGTTGAGTTTGTTAATGAAAGTTTTGATTTCAAAAAACCAAGCCAAACAGCAGCTGCAGCTAGTCAAGCCCCTTCTCAAGCAATTAACATTGCTTTAAATGAAGCTGACCTCATTGATGAATTAGTGGCGGTTGGCACCACAGCCACCACAGCCTTACCACAAAGCGAGCTGATTCAAGAGGTGGTGGTGATTGACAACGGTCAACCCCAACAAGCTGGGTTTCATTATGTAGTTGATTTTCTCACTAGCACTGCACCACTAACTGTAGCAGAAATAGAGTTGCAAGAGCAAGAGCTAGTCAATGAGTTTGTCACAACTACTAGTAGAGAAACAACTACTTTTGCATCAACTCCAGTTTTTGAACCAGTTGTAATTCCAACAGTAGAACCTGAAGAACAACTTTTAGAAAACGAGTTTGTTGAATCAACTGTTGTAAGTGCAACATCAAATGAACCTAATGTTGCATCAACTCCAGTTGTTGAAACGGTTGAACTTACAGAAACACCAGTAAGTTTAGAACCGCTTGAAACTGTTCAACTAGAAACAGCACCAGTTGTTACTGAAACTGTTACAGTTACTGAGAAAGCAGTAGAACCAGAAGTATTAGCAGTTGTTGAAGAAGCACCACTTGCTGTAGAACCAATTGTTGAAACTTCAACAACATTAGCTGCAGAGACCGTTGAAGAAGCGCAAGTTGAACAAGAGTCAACAGCTGTTGCAGTCGAACCAGCTATTGAAACCGAGTCAAAAGCAACTTCTGAAGCCCAAGCTGAACTGGATTGGGAGGCGTTAATTGGTAACAGTGAATACGGTTACTTTGATGCAGAGCAAAACTGGATTTGAACCGGTTACTTCGATGAAGATAACAAATGGGTATCCACAGCTACAGCGCAAACAGAAGCAAATGCTGAAGAAGTTGTTTTAACAGCAGACGCTGAAACTTCAGAGTTAAATACTGAATCTGATCCTAGCTTTGAAACAGAAGTAGAAATTCAACCTGAACCAGAACCTAACTTTGATTTGGAAACGATTCCTGAACCAGAATCAATTGAAACTACTGAACCAGAACCTAATTTTGAACCAGAAGTAGAGCTTGAACCAGAAATTGAACCTAATTTCGAATCCGAAACTGAAGTTCAACAAGAGCTAGCACAAGAATCAAGTTTCGAGTCTGAACCAGAACCTAATTTTGAAACAGAAGTAGAAGTTCAACCTGAATCAGAAATTGAATTTAAATTCGAAGCCGAAGTTCAATCAGAGCCAAAAGTAAGTTTGAATTCAGATTTTGAAACTAAACCAGAAGCTCAAGCGGAGGTAACGCCAGAAACCTTGGAAGTAGAGGCAACATCTGAAGCTCCAGAACTTCAACCAGAAACTGAAGCAACAAAAGTAGTTGATGACGTTGAAGAAGAGCAACTTGATTGAGAACTATTGATTGGTAATAGCAATTATGGTCATTATGAACCTAGTGGGGAATGGGTATGAGCTGGTTACTTTGATGACAACCAAATATGAACACCAGATGCTAGTGTTGAATGGGCACGTGAAAGTGATTACACAGATCTAATAGGTGATGAAATCTATGGTAGATATAACCGTAAAGGAGAATGGATCTGATACGGTTATTATGATGAGACCGGTGAATGAGTCTTAGTTGATGAACACTATCAGAATCATCAACCAAGGATTAGTGAAGCACCACGGTTCTGGGAGCAGTTAATAGGCAACGAAGACTATGGTTACTATGAAGATAATGAATGAAAGTGGTACGATGGGGAATTTGACAGTGAGGGTAACTGATTAGTATTCCACAGTTCCAACGCTGAAGATGCGAAGAACATTGACATAGCCAAGGATATCCCTGTGTTTGAAAGCTTTGATGTGGACTCGATTGATGCTGATGAATGATTAGATCAGTTTTCCGATTCCGATGCTAAGGAGGTATTTGGCGAAGACTAATTTATGCGCAAACAGTTTTTAATTGCACACCGTGGTTACAGCACCATTGCTCCTGAAAACACTCATTTAGCCTTTGCTGCTGCACAATTGTTTGGTTTTGATGGTTTGTGGATGGAAGTGCAACTCACTAAAGATAAACAAATAGTAGTCACTAATTTAGACAACTATAAGGTAGGAAATAAAACCCATAAACTGAGTGATATTAACCTAGTTGATCTCAAAAAGATTAACTTAGCGAAGCAGTTTAAGGTAAATGTCCAAGAACAGACAATCTTGACCTTAAAAGAGGTGTTAATGGAATTTTTAACCCCGTTTCGCTTTCTCTTGCTTTTTATTAAGGGCGAAGAAGAACAACAAAACCAGGTACTAGTAGAACAGTTAGCACAACTACTAGAAGGTTTTGAGTTAGCTAAAGAAAAGTTAATCTTGCTGTCCAGTCACTTTTCCACGATTAAGTACCTCAACGAAAAGTTAAAGAGCTTTAAAACTAGTTTTGTCTTTAACAGTAAAAAGCAGTTAGTTCATTTAACTAAAGATGAGATTACCCAGAACTGTCGTTTCTTAGCGCCCAATGATAGCTTTTACCACAAAAATTGTGCGGAGCTACAAAGCTATGGCCTGCCAATTATCCTCTGGGTAATTAAAGGGCTTTTACGTTACCAGTTTTACGAAAACGATCGCTTTGTTAAATTTCAAATAGCAGCACAACTTTACTAACTTGGAGCAGTTTTTTCAATCAACCGCAAAGCGCAAAACTCCAGCTTGATTAACCGGGAGCTTTAGCTTCTTTTTGGTCTTTGTCTACTACATCATTGTGTGGGTGTTATTAGGGGAAATTAATGCCTTAGGTTTTAACTTTGTCATTGCCCCAAATAACCGTACTTTAATGGGTAGGGAAGTAGAACCCATTTTTGATTTAGTACTACTGTGGTTCTTACTAGTGCCCTTAGTAGTTTATGCGTTGCTTTTACTGCTTTTATTCTTTACAACCCCATACCTAATTGTGGAGGCAATTCCCTTTTTTTATGGAATTGCTTTGATGATGATTAGCCTCTTTATGAGTGGTATGTTTCCTCAAGCTTGAAACGTTTGGGTAATCTTTGGGCGTTTTGTGTTAGTGTTGGTAGTGTTAATGCTGAGTTTCTTTGTAATTAATAAACTAACTAACTTAGTTTTACTACGTTCACGCTATGCCATGGTAGTAGCACAAGGACTGGTTCACACAGGTAAAGTCAAACAACAAAGCCAACAGGCTATGTCTGACATTAAAACGAAATGAGATAAAGAAAAGAGCAAAACAGTTGTTGTTACCATCAAGAAAAAGCGCGTTAAATCAAGTGATTAATAACTTATTGTCAGTTTTTGTATTAGTGCTGGATTAGTTTATTTGCCATTTTCTCCAGTGTTTTATTAACACAGCTTTTAACTACAACTGCTTACCATTCTTTGAAACCATTTGAAGGCGTTCTTACCTGATAGTTTGAGACGCTTGCTTTTAATAATTTTTGTTTATTTAAAATTCAGTTATTAAAGCAACAGCAGAGGTAAATAAAGTTTTATGAAAGCATATGCAATGTTAAAAATTGGCGCTACTGGTTGAATCGAAAAACCAAGACCAGTTTGTGGACCCAATGATGCGATAATTCGACCACTGGCCGTAGCACCATGTACTTCAGACGTCCACACCGTTTGGGAAGGTGGCATTGGTGAACGTCACAACATGGTTTTAGGCCATGAGGGCTGTGGTGTTGTGGATGAAGTGGGGTCTGAGGTCAAAAGCTTTAAGGTTGGTGATCGCGTTTTAGTGGCAGCCATTACACCAGAATGAAATTCGGTTAATGCTCAAGCTGGATACCCTATGCACTCCGGTGGCATGCTGGGTGGTTGGAAGTTTTCCAACGTTAAAGATGGCATGTTTGCTGAATACTTTCACGTCAATGATGCTGAGGGTAACTTAGCATTGATGCCAGAAGGGATGGATTTAGCTGATGCATGTATGTTGTCAGACATGATTCCCACAGGCTTTCACGCCAATGAACTAGCTGACATCCAATACGGTGTCGCGTTGTCGTTTTTGGTGCTGGTCCAGTTGGTTTAATGGCGATCGCTGGTGCAGCCTTAAAGGGTGCTGGACGCATTATTGTGGTGGATTCTAGACCAGATATTGTGGAAATTGCCAAAGCATACGGTGCGACTGATTACATTGATTTCAAAAAGGTTTCAGTTGTGGATAAAATCTTGAAGTGAACCAACAATGAAGGAATGGAAAAGGTGTTAATTTCTGGTGGTGGTTCGACTATCTTAGAAACAGCGATTAAGGTTTTAAGACCAGGAGGCAAAATTGGTAACGTTAATTACTTTGGCGCTGGTGAGTTTTTAACTATTCCTAGAGTTGAATGGGGCGTTGGTATGGCTCACAAGGCCATTCATGGTGGTCTTATGCTTGGTGGTCGGTTAAGGTTAGAAAAATTAGCACGTTTAATTATGACCAAAAAACTCGATCCTTCCAAAATGATTACCCATCGCTTTAAGGGTTTTGAACACATTGAAGAAGCCCTGTTTTTAATGAAAGATAAACCGAAGGACTTAATTAAATCCGTGGTTATTTTTTAACCAAATTAAGTTAGCTTTCAAAAAAAGCATGTTGGTACATGGTCCCTTTATGGTTGCCTGTTTCCCCGTACTTGAAACACTGGGATAGCTGCTCTTTGTTTGAACAATCTCATGTCAAGCTGCTTTTTAATTAATAAACTTACTAACCTGGTTTTAATAACCAACATAAGCAATACGAAAATTAAAACCAAGCGAGCTCAACCATGGGATTAACAGATTATTGTGAGTGCCGCTTTAGTGCGGGTAACGGGGGCAATGGCATTATTGCTTGACGCAGGGAAGCCCATTATGACAAGGGTGGTCCTGGTGGCGGTAATGGCGGCAATGGTGGTAACGTTGTGTTGCAAGCCGACCACAACTGCGATTCCCTCTTTTTTTTAAAGAATAAAAAACACCTGTTTGCTGAAAGTGGCGGCAATGGCAAACCCGATTTAGCCCATGGTAAAAACGGGGAAGATTTGGTTATTAAGGTACCAGTGGGAACTACGGTGCGTGACCTTGATACTAACCAGATCTTAATGGACTTTGTTCATGACCAACAGAGCTTTATTCTCTGTTACGGTGGCAAGGGCGGTAAGGGCAACGCAGCTTTTAAAAGTCCAATTATGCGCGCTCCCAATCTGTATGAAAACGGCGACAAGGGTCAAAGTTTGCATGTGAGCTTGGAAATAAAGTATTTAGCTAATGTGGGGATTGTGGGTTTTCCCAACACCGGTAAGTCCACTTTAATTTCCAAACTGTCCAACGCTAAACCCAAGATTGCTAACTACCGTTTTACAACCTTAGTGCCCGTATTGGGGGTAGTTAAACACAACGACCAAAGTTTGGTGTTTGCTGATATTCCCGGGTTAATTGAAAACGCCAGTGAGGGTAGTGGTCTGGGTCACTATTTCCTGCGCCACATTGAGCGTTGTGAAATCCTAATTCACTTAATTTCACTCGATCCCGTGGATCATGACGATCCTTGTCAAGCGTATGAACAAATTATGCGTGAACTGTCGAAGTACTCCCAGCTGTTAGTTAAAAAGAAGATGCTGGTCGTGGCCAATAAAACAGACGTTGACCTTGATGGTACCCGTTTTCAAAAGTTAGCACAATACCTCGAAAATAAAGGAATTCCCTTGTTCAAAATTAGTGCACTCAAACAAGAACTGGGTGATCTAGTGGCCCAAGTGTTTGCGCTCCACCAAAAAACGCTAGCGCAATTCGGTGCCAATAAGTTTCATTTACCCATGGAAATGGAGAAGCACTATGTCTTTGAACAGGCCAGTGAAACCGACCATGATCCACTCAACATTGAACGTGATGCCTTGGGGCGGTGGCATGTTGAATGCAAGCGTTTACATTATTGGTTTGACAAGATTCCCCAAACTACACTTGACAACATTCGCCGTTTAGGTAATAAGATTAAAGAAGTGGGCATAGAAGACCAATTAAAGGTGGCAGGTGCCAAAAAAGGCGATGTCATTGTGTTTGCTGGCCAGGAATTTGTAATTAATGACTAAAAATTTATTGAACTATTTAAACGAATTGGAAGCTTGACTCACCAATTACGTTAATGAAGCTCACGCTCAGGGCGTGGTTGTTGGATTGTCAGGTGGAGTTGATTCGGCAGTTGTAGCCGCCATGGCTAAAAAACTGTTTCCGCAAAACCACTTAACCTTGGTAATGCACATTAATAACTCCGAGTTAGATCACAAGGCCACAACTGCCTTAGTGGAACAATTACAACTCAACAATAAACAGGTGGATTTAGAACCACCTTACCGCGCTATGTTGCAAGCATTGACCATTGATCCCCAAAAGGAGTTAATGGTAGCCGGCAACCTCAAAGCACGTTTACGAATGGCTTGTCTATACACCCATGCCCAAAAGCACAACTACTTAGTTTTGGGTACTGGCAACTTCATTGAGTACAGCTTGGGCTACTTTACTAAATGGGGTGATGGGGCGTGTGATGTGGCACCCTTAGCGTTCTTGTTAAAGAGCGATGTTTATGCTTTATCCCAGCACTTCAATGTTCCTGAATTGGTCATTGAACGAGCCCCTACTGCTAGTCTGTTTGCCGGGCAGACTGACGAAGCGGAAATGGGTTTGACGTATAAGGAATTGGACCAGTACTTTCAGGGCCACTTACAGTTAAGTGCCACGAAACAACAACGGGTTGACCACTTGCGCCAAAGCTCCCAGCACAAGCGTAGTTTACCTAAAACCTTTAAACCACTTTATTCCTTCCAAATCTAGTTGGGATCCACGTGTTTGCGAAAGAGGTGTTCAATTGCAAAGTCGAGCACATTAGTACTCACTTCGTGTCTTTCACTCCAGGGAATAATTAAATCTGCCTTCTGTTTCATCTTTTCGACAAAGATTTCGTACATTGGACTAACTGCTTCGCGTCATTGTTTAATGATAGAAGCGACATCACGACCGCGTTCCCAGTCCCGTTCAATCCGGCGAATTAAGCGTTCCTCTCCAGTCGCTTCCACAAAGATCTTGAGCTTACACAATTTAGCAATCCGTTCATCAAACCACGGCATTAAACCTTCCAAGATGACTACATTTAAAGGACCTATTTCTATGGTTTCCTTTTTACGGGTGTAATTAACATAGTCATACATTGGCACAGCCACTGTTTTACCCATTAGTAAGTTATCGAGGTGACTTCACAACAGCTTTCAATCAAAGGCATCGGGGTGATCGAAGTTAATCGCTTTGCGTTGCGCCATTGATTTGTTCTTGTATGGTTTGTAATAGTTGTCCTGGGGCAGAATAGCAACTTTAAGCTTTTTACGCAAAAGTTGGTAAATCATGTCAGCGATCGTAGTTTTACCAGAACAACTCCCGCCACCAATTGCCACTAAAATTCCTTTTTTACTATCCATGGAAGTAACGCAATTAAAGCAATTGTTAATTATTTAAAATTAATCGAATTTACATGTCAAAAAAACAGCTTGTCAAAACCGATGGGCATAACCAATTAGATCAACCAAACACTAAAGCACTACAGTTAAAAAAGAAGCAGTTTAACAGTGGTGTACGCGTTACTAGTGAAATTAGTTTTTTAAGGGAAGTAATTGCCCATCATCCCGGTATCGAAACCGAACGAGTGATTGATAACCAGACCTTTGGCAGTGCAATGTACTTAGAACGCGCTCAAAAGGAACACCAGTTATTTATTAAGATTTTGCGCCAACATGGTACAAAGGTGCACTATTTACAAGATTTACTGTTAGAAGCTTTAAGTGCGGCTGACCCTAATGTGCGCCAGGACTTCATTAAGAACTTTTTATTGGAATCAGGCATTAAAAGTGTGAGTACCTTCGAAGCTTGCTTAAACTTCTTTCGCAGTTTAGATTCGCTTGTAGATGTGATTAAGGTCATGTTTGGTGGCATTAAGGTATCAGATGTACCACCGATTACCCCGCAACGGTTTGCCGACATTCATGTAAGTAATTCACCGTTTTTAATTAAACCGCTATCGTTTTCCCTTTATCCACATAAGTTCTTCAATACCCTAGGAACGGGTGTCGCTTTATTTGTCACTAATGATTCTGAGTTAAAGCGCCATTCGTTAGTGTATGAATACATCATGCGCTTTCACCCCCGTTTTGATGGAGTTAAGCTTTATACTAACCGTGACTTTAAGAACTGTTTGATTAACAGTAGTGACATTATTCAAATTAGCAATGAAATCTTGCTAATTGGTATTAGTCATGACACCGATGTGTTGGGAATTGAAAGCTTGGCACGTAATTTATTAAGCGATCACACTAATCCAATTAAGCAGATTATTGCAATTAATATCCACAAGTTTGGTGCTAAGACCAATCTCAATAAACTTATAGCGATGGTGGATGTCGACAAGTTCATTATTGCGCGCAAAGTGTTACAAGCTACCGAAATCTTTGAACTCACAGCCACCGCCCAGAGGGATGTGGATGGCTTAGCACAAATTAAATTCAAACCGCTAAAGTTTAATTTTGGTGAGATAATTGAAGCGATTATTGATAAACAACCCCGCTTTGTTATTATTGGTGGTGGTGATGAAGTGGCTGAGCGTAAAGAACTCTTGGACTGTGGTATGGGCGTATTAAACTTAAGCCCTGGAGAAATTGTGGTCTTTGATCGCAACCACTACACCAATAATCTTCTCAATGAACTGGGATTAATCATCCATAAGATCCCCGCTTCCGAACTTTCACGGGGTCCTAGTGGCCCCTTGGAAATGGTTTGCTCTCTCTGGAGAGAATAATGCGTCGGTAGCTCAGCGGATAGAGTACACGCCTTCTAAGTGTGTTGTCGTGGGTTCGAGTCCCACCCGATGCGCCATTAACTTTTAGCTACCTTAGAGTTTGACTTTAAGGTAGCTTTTATTTTGATCTGTTCCAAAATTTGACGCACTAAATGGGAGTTATTTATCGTAGTTGCATCTAAGTGAAAGGAGAGTAAACTACTACCAAATACTGCCTTATATTCGGTTAAGCTCGGTTCTATGACTGGTTTGTGTTGACCACTAATGGTTACAACTGCTACATTAGGACAGTGTTTTTTTAATCCCTGGAATCATTCCATGATTGCAGTGGGATTTTCCATGAACTGTAAACTTTCAACTAAGCAGATTAAACCGTTAATTTCCCATAACAGACATTTTTGCAGCTTCTTGTGGTGCTGCACATTAATCAAGACATTTTTAAAGTCCGCTAAGCGTAAAATCCGTTTTATTAAGGGAGTAATGTGCTCTTGCGCTAAGCTGTTAATCCGTTTAGTGTTTTCCTTGTCAAACAAGATTCATTTACCAGTTTGGTTGGCAAACTGTTCTGTAATAATAACCTTCCTTGTTTTTTCAATTGCTTGCAGTTGGTCTAAGCCCTGACTCTTTTTAAGGTCAAACAGAATTGCACCAGCACTACTAGTTACATAAAACTGTTTGGCAAATTCCAAGAAAGCTGTTTTAGCTAACTCTGGATCGACAAAGCTAGCTCAACCTAACTTAAACATTTTTCTTCATGGCAATCAGGATTTGCTGGCGCTTGCCATGGAAAAACTTAAAGAACAGTGGTTTAAACTGGTCTTTTTGCTCCGAATCCTCAAACTCGAGGTATTGATCTAAGCTTTGTTTAATGTGGAAGATAATGCCGTTGGGCTTTAACAGTTTTAAAGCAAAGGCATTAACCTCAATAATGCTGCCAAGTCCGCGGGAGCATAAAGTGTCGTATTGTTCAGTGTGGTTTTCAATTCTGGCACAAAGTGCTTGGGTATTGTTTAGTTCCAGTGTTTGAATCACCTCTTTTAAAAAGTTAACCTTTTTGTGTTTGCTATCAATTAAATCCAAAGTTTTGATTTGGGGAAACAACAGCTTTAAGATGACACCAGGACAACCATTTCCACTACCCAAATCTGCAACCTTTTTATGGTCAAAGTAACTGTCATACTCATTAAAGAGCTCGATAATTTCTTGGACTAAGTGTTCGTAAATTTCGCCTTCAGTTTTAAGACCGGTGAGGTTAAAGTTTTGGTTGGCTGTTTGTACTAGTTGAACATACTGTTTCAATTTACTGTTATTCATGGTTATCTAAAAAATGTTTAATCGCTAAAATATCGTTAAAGTTAATGCCCGCTACTTGACTAGCTACACTGAGATCAGTTGGTCTAATTTTGGAGAGTTTAACAATTGCTTCACTCGCTAAGTTAGGTACTTTGTGGTAATTTAACTTTAAGGGAATTTTGACACTACTGAGGTTGTTTAAACTCTTGAAGTACTTTTCACTCTTCTTAATGTAACCAGCGTACTTAATGTCAATGTCAATCTGGTTTAAACTTTGTACATCCAAGTCAAAACGCTTGGGGAGTAGTTGTACTAAATCAACCAGCTTAATTTCAGCACGCTTGGTAAAGTCAAACAGCGTTTGGGCCGTGTTTTTAAAGTTTAATTTCAAGGCAGCAATTTGCCCAACGGTAGTGGTTTGCAAATAATCAATTAATTGTTTTTTCTTTTGTTGTTGTTCCAAGTAATTGGCATACACATCTGCTTCCACTAAACCTAAGGCTCGGCTCTTTTCAATTAGACGTTCTTGTAAGTTATCATTGCGCAACCACAAACGGTGTTCAGCGCGCGAAGTTAACAAGCGGTAGGGATCACTAATTTCCTTAGTAACCAGGTCGTTAATCATGACACCAAGGTATGCCTCATTGCGCTGTAACACAAATTCGGGTTTACGCTGTAGCTTTAAAGCGGCGTTAATCCCAGCGATTAAGCCCTGGCCAGCTGCTTCCTCATACCCACTGGTACCATTAATCTGTCCGGCAAAATACAGATTTTGAATTAACTTAGTTTCTAGTGTTGATTTGAGTTGTATCGAACTAAAGGCATCATATTCAATGGCATAGCCATACTTTTGAAACCGGGCATTTTTAAACCCAGGGAGTAAACGGACAATGTGCTCTTGCACCTCTGGGGGAAAGGAAGTGGAAAACCCTGCTAGGTAAACCGTTTCTAAACTAAGTGATTCAGGTTCGACAAAGATTTGGTGCCGTTCTTTGTCTTGAAAGCGAAATACCTTGTCTTCAATACTCGGACAGTAAAGTGGTCCGTTTGCTTTAATACTACCGTTAAAGACAGCGGACTGTTTTAAGTTGGCCAGAATTAACTGATGGATCTGGGGATTGGTATGGATTAAGTGACAGATCACTTGCTGTTCTAGTGGTAAATAATTCTTAGTAGTAAAGCTAAAGGCTAAATGAGGGGTAGTGTTAGCTTCCACAGCCATTTGGCTAAAGTCGAGTGATTCGCGTAGGATCCGTGGTGGTGTCCCAGTTTTTAGTCGTAACGTTTTAAAACCCCGCTTAATTAAGTTAGTGGAAAGGTATTCACTGCGCTTAGCGCGGTCAGGACCTTCTTCTTTGCTTAAGCTACCACAGTAAGTTTTGGCCTTTAGATAAGTTCCCGTAGTCACAATAACAGCATCTGATGCCAGTTCACTACCATCAGCTAACACGACACCTTTAACTTTACCGTTACTTTCAAGGATATCAACGGCTTCCCCAGCAATTAACTCAATGTTAGGCGTTTGGTCAATTTGCTGGCGAAACCACTTCTGATAAGCAATTTTGTCTATTTGAGCGCGGATTGCTTGCACTGCTGGACCTTTCGAGCTGTTGAGCAGCTTGTATTGTAAAGCAGTGGCATCAGCGGCCTTACCCTGCATCCCTCCTAAAACATCGATTTCCCGGGTTACTATACCTTTAGCAGGACCTCCTATGGCCGGGTTACAGGGACACGACCCCACATGGTTGGGATCTAGTACTAAGAGGTTAACTTTTAGCCCTAGTTTACTAGCAATAAATGCGGCCTCTAATCCGGCATGACCGCCACCAATAACTGTTAGTGTAAAAGACATTTTGCAAGGTTAAATATAATTTAAGTAATGCTTTTCATTAACACAGATCTTCAAGAATGTCTTAACGCTTTGAATCTAGAATTTGATGAGCACAAAGAGTTAGTCAAACTTGTTAAAAACAACAGCTTTAGTGGTTTTGCTTCCACCGTTGTGTTCCACTTAAAGGGTGTAAATCAAAAGGAAACCGCCCAACAGATTGCTGCTTGGTTGTTAAAACACAAAAAGGCGCATTACCGCCGTGTGTTTGTCGCTAATAACAACTTCATTAACTTTGAAATTAGCCCTCAAAAATACCTCGATTTTTTAAAAACCAAACCTACTTTTGCCCCTAAACCAACTAAGGTTCTAATTGAATGGGTGTCGGCTAACCCCACGGGTGAGTTGCACTTAGGTCATGTCCGCAATGCCTTCTTTGGTCATGTACTCAATAACCTGATGGTTTTTTTAGGCTTTCAAACAGTTCGGGAATACTGGGTCAATGACTATGGTCAACAAGCACGGGTGTTTGGTTTTAGTGTGTACCAAGCACTCCACTTACAACAAAACATTAAGGTCACTCCTCACCCTGATGGTTATGAGGGGGAGCTAGTGGACAGTATTGCCAAAACTATTACCGGTATTCCTTTAGATAACATCAGCTTTGAAGAGTTTTTACAACAACCCTTTCTGGACCAGTTACTAGCTGACTGTACTGCCAAAGTCTTGGAAGTAATTAAGCAAGACTTAGCTACAATCCACATTCACTTTGACAGCTGGAAGTTTGAAAGTCAAGTGGTTAAGGAAACAGATTACAAAAAACTGTTAACCCAGTTTAAGGACGAAGCGCACTATGAAAAGGATGGTGCCATTTGATTGAAGACTACGCTCTATGGTGATGATAAGGACCGGGTGTTAGTGCGTCAAGACAATCGGCCTTCTTACTTTGGTACCGATGTCGCTTACCACTTAGACAAGGCTGCGCGGGGCTTTGACCTCTTATACGACATTTGGGGCAGTGATCATGAAGGGCACATTAAACGGATGCACTGTGTTTATGAGGGACTAAAGATTCACCAAAAATGCCAGCTCAAAATTACTGCCTTACAGTTGGTAATGCTGTACAAGAATAAGGAAATAGTCAGATTGTCCAAACGTGCTGGCAACGTTATTACCATTAAGCAAATGTTGCAAATGCTCAGTGAGGATGCGGCGCGTTGGTTTATGTTGTCGCAAACCAACAACTCGATTATCAAGATTGATTTGGACACTGCTAACCTGCAAAACTCTTCCAATCCGGTTTATTACGTGCAATATGCGTATGCCAGAATGTGCAGTGTATTAAAGGTAGTGGATCAAGCAGCACTAGCTCAAGTAAATGACTGCAGCTTATTAACGCATGAAAAGGAAATTGCTTTACTAGACCAGTTAGTGTACTTTAAGAGCTTACTGGAAAAAGTTCAGGTTAGCCATGAACTGCACCTCTTAACTAATTACTTATACGAGACAGCTACCTTGTTTCATTCTTGGTATAAGGCTTGCAAAATTAACGATCCAGCGCAGTACAATTTAACCCAGCAACGCTTACTTTTACTGCAATCATTGCACCATGTTTTTGGTCAGCTATTGCAAATCTTAAACATTACTGCACCACAACAAATGTAAAAGGGCGTTGGTTTAAGAATTACAATTTAAACGATATTAAATATGGCTACAAATCTTAAATCAACCGCTAAACTAGTTAAACCAATTCAGTACGATAAGGTAATTGAAGTAGAACGCATCTTTGCTGACCCTGCTTTTATTGAACAACACCGCCAACGGATCTTAGCTTCCTTTAAGGACGCTAAGGAAAGTGCGCTTTATCATGAACTAACGCACATTGTCATTAAGGACAACCTCTTTTCCTGTGCCATGAATGCTATTGTGGGTTACTTTGAATTCAACATCGATGAAGCTGAATTGAAGAATGTCATGGAAGGTCTAAAGCGTGATGTGATTCAGGGCGCTGAGGACAACACCGTGCAAGCAATTGCTGAAAAAATTATTAAGAAGGCTTTAGTGTTTAACCACCTCCAAAAAGAATGGAAAGTGGAAATCACTGATGAAGTGGTGAAGAATGTAATTAGTCTTTATTACGAAAAAACCAATCAAAGTGTGCGCGAATACTTGGATGATAAACAAAAGTTTGAGGGTGTGCGTACAGCCTTGCTAGAAGAGCGCATGGTGTTAGAAACCATCAACCACTTTAAATTTCACTTTAACTTAACTGGACAATTACCAAACTAATATGCTTAACCGCGTTTTTTTGGAGGGTGAGATAGAAAGTTCGTGCTGAAGCGTTAAAAAAACTGGATTTTTAGTAACCATTAAGCAAATGCGCTTTTTTGGCGAGCGTTTATTTACTGACTATTACGTCATTTATGCCAATGGTCAACTGGCTTACGAATTGGAGAAACACACCAAGAAGTACAAGACCATTAGTATTGAAGGCATTTTGCGCACTTATTTAGAGCGTAAGAGTGAAATTTGAAAGACCACAATTGAAATTGTCAAGATTTTCAATCCGAAAAACGAAATAGTTATCGATTACAAAGAGATCTAATGCTAGCTGGTGTTCTTTTATTACAAAGCTGATTAAAAGCTAACTATCCTCAAGTACAGTTTGGTAGTTACGGGGTACAAGAAGGCGAGTTTTACCTTGACTTTAAGGTGGAAAAGAGCTTTTCCATTAAAGAGTTTGAACAGCTCGAACAGGACTTAAATGCTTATTTTAATCAGTTAAATAATGTTGTTCAGACAAAAATTGATAAGACAAAATCACTCAAATTTTTTCAAGCTGATCCGTTTACAACCACGCTTATTGAAAGTATAGAAAGCAACAGCCTTGTAGTTACCACCGTAAATGAACAAACATTTTGGGTGCATGATTTAGTGTTGCCATTACCCAAACAGGGCTTTGTGAAACTGCTCAATGTTAGTGCCAACTATTTTTTAGGTGATCCCACAAAACCACAACTACAAAGGCTTGTGGGAATTTTTGCAGCCTCTAAAGAACAGCTTAAAAGTCTTATTGCGGCTAATGAACAAAAATACCAAAATGATCACCGTGCTATTGGTAAGCGTTTAGAGATCTTTACCTTTGATCCCTTAGTCGGTGCAGGCTTTCCGATTTGATTGGAAAAGGGAGCAGTTTTAAAAAAGATTATTGGTGATTTTGTCCACTACCAACAGTTAATGTTTGGTTTTAAAACGGTATCTTCACCAGTATTAGCTAACTTAGAGCTGTACAAGATTAGTGGTCACTATGTGCACTATAGTGAGGACATGTTCCCCTCTGTCAAATTAGAAAACCAAATGATGATGCTCCGGCCAATGACCTGTCCGCACCACTGTTTGATTTTCAAGCACAAACGCCGCTCTTACAAAGAGTTACCACAACGCTTCTGTGAGGATTCCATCTTGCACCGCTTTGAAGCATCGGGTGGGCTTACTGGTTTGGAACGGGTAAGGTGCATGACACTGCTCGACAACCACATCTTTTGTCGTACTGACCAAATTAAAGCTGAGATTAAAAATGCCTTTAAGTTAATCCAAACGGTCAACAACAAGTTTGGTTTTAGCTTTGACCGAATTGACTTGGCCTTACACGATCCTAATAACAAGGCCAAATTCATTGACAACGATCAGTTATGAGCTAACTCAGAAAGCCAAATTGAAAGCGTGTTTAAGGAGTTAAATGTGCCCTATAAAATTGATGTGGGTGCAGCTGCTTTTTATGGACCTAAAATTGACTTTCAGTTTAAAACGGCACTCAATAAGATGATTACCATTGCCACTATTCAACTGGATTTTTTACTGCCAGAACGCTTTGAATTGCGTTACTTTGATGAGCAGAGCAATGCTCAAACTCCCGTAATTATTCACGTTGGCATAGTCGGTACGTACGAGCGTTTTATTGCTGCTTTATTGGAAAAAACTCATGGCAATCTACCGTTGTGAATGGCACCAGTACAAGTAGTGGTGATTCCGGTTAACATCGATAAACACGAAAAGGCTGCCAAAAAACTGTACCAAAAATTGTTAAAGGAAAACATTAGGGTCAGCCTAGATGAGAGCGAAGATCGTTTGGGCAAAAAAGTTCGCACAGCCATTGTTAACAAGATTCCACTGCAAATTATTGTCGGCGATAAGGAGATGCAGGATCTTACTCGAATAACTTGTCGTGGCTTTAAAGGTGAGAAGGTACAGAAACTGTATTGAGCTAACTTTGTCAAAAAAGTGCGTAAGGATGGATAGAAAGATTGTTGCTCTAGATATTAATCCAGCTAACTTCTTTGACGCTGCTAACGACCTAGCAATTTGAAAGGATTTTTTCAATAAGGCACAAGAAAAGCACCAGCTCGTTTTTATTTCGAGTTGCTGACAGCAAACAATTGTGTATCTGTTAGATTTACTTTCACTCAACAACGTTGATGTAATTGCGGAATCAGGTGCCATTACCTGGTTTTGCAAAACCAATCAGTATGACTATCAAGCCTTTTTAGACCTCGCTAGTATTAATGTCATTATCCACCACGCTGTGATTACCAATTCCGGGATCTTTACCATGGGTAAAAGCCGCGTTGATGATACCGCTAATTTATCAGCTAACTATTTCATTTCACTACAAAAGTACAAGGACTTTAAGTCGCTGTGGTTAACGGACTTTGAACAAACCTTAAAGTACGAAAACTTTTTAAAACAACTCGGTAAATTGGAACTCAGTTCTATCTACGTCTTTAGTCCCCAATACCACATGGACTTAGCTTTTATTGACCAAATTGCTAGTGGTCAACCACGCTTTACCCACAGCAATTTCTATCCCAATAACCTGTTGTTTACAAGTAATAAAGTAACTAAATTTAATGCACTGGAAAAATACACTAAGACCCAAGGCTTAATGCTTAAAGATGTGCACTACATTAACTTAGATGAAACTTTGGTGCAAAACAGTGAGCAGTTAGCTAGTGCTGTTTTCATCAAGAAACAGAACAATGAAGGTTTAACAGTGCAGGACATTCCTGATGTGTTACAAAAGCTTTGTGCACAACTCTTGTAATGATTTATGGGATTTACCAAACAGTACAAAATCGATTTTGATATTATTGACAACCAAATAGTTTTGTCAAACAACTATTTTCAAAAACATAAAGGTAGTTTTCGCAAGATTACCGGTACCCGATTTGGTAAAGTAATAGGTATTTCTGAGTATGAAACTTCACTTAAAACTTGAGCTAACATGGTCAAGATTTATGAGGATGAATTTGATGAAACACTCTCACGCGCGGGGCAAGTTATTGAACCCAAAATCCGTGATTATGTGATAGCTAAAACTGGTTTTAATTTCCATTCGTATGATCCCAAGGAGGTTAAGTGGGATCTCTTTCCTGAAAATCCAGTTTTTGGAGGAATTCCTGATGGGGAACCGGTCGATGTTTATGGAAAATTGGCTTACGATACCAATGCGCCGATGTTAGAAATTAAAACCACTTCCTGTGATTCTTTGGTCTATAAAAAGATTAACGGTAACCTCAAAATTGTGTTTGATGAAAACGGCATGCCGATTGTCAAAAAGATTAACGGAAAGAAAGATAGTTGGTTTGACAGTAACGGCAAAATCGTGATTAGCCCGGCTTACTATTGCCAAATTGGGTTGTATTTGTACTTGCGCAATATTACCAAAGGAATGTTTGCGATTGCTTTTTTAGAACCACAAGACTATGTGCATCCCGAATGGTTTGAAGCAAAGCAACGCGACATCCGTTTGGTACCAGTACAAATTGATCGCAAGGCCTTTGAAGTTTTAACTAATAAAGCACAGCTGTGGTACAACAGTTTTATTCGTACTGGTAAAAGTCCACAATTAACCTCACAAGACTGGGAGTGACTGAGGGAAAATGGGATTGCATAATGAACCAAATACTATTCTAATCTGCCGTTATGGCGAACTTGTTTTAAAGGGCAAGAACCGCTTGCAGTTTGTCAAACAACTCAAAAAGAACGTTAAACAAGCCTTTAAGAAACTAAGCATTACTAACCCAGTTGACTACCAGTTTGACATGTTGGTAGTGGGTGAAGTAATTTCCACCCAAAGATCGTTATTAAAAAATCTCTTTACCAGATTACCGGGTTTGAGTGTTTGCTTGTTTGCCTTACAAATCCCTCATGATGAAGCGCAATTGTTAGCACTGCTACAGCAAGTGGTACAATCCCACCCATCGTTCAAAATTGAGGTAAGACGGCGTGATAAATTATTTGCTTGCAATTCCAGTGCCTTCAAAAAGTACCTAGCTTTACAGTTATGGGAAAAATACCAATTGAAGGGTAAGTTAGTTGACCCTGCCATTACGGTGCATGTCGAAGTAACTAAGGAACATTTCCTAATAATTAGTGAAAGCTTTAATGGTATTGGTGGTCTACCGGTCTTTACTAGTGGTACTGCTTTGGCGTTACTGTCTGGTGGCATAGACAGTCCAGTAGCCGCTTCCCTAGTTTTACAACGAGGTTTTAATGTTGACTTTATTACTTTTATTAATGAGCCCGGACATAACGCTGCCACAATAGGCAAAATTCAACGGTTAGCTAACTTAGTTTCCCTTAACCAAACGCTTTGTACTGGGAGACTGTTTGTCTTTGACTTTACCGATTTACAGAAAGAGTTGAGTCATATTAGTCTGGAAGGATACCGGATTGTTTTAATGCGCCGTTGCTTTTACAAGATTGCTAGTTTGTTTAAATATGATTGTTTAATCACCGGGGAAGCATTGGGACAAGTAGCTTCACAAACAATTGATAATTTGAAGGTAATCCAAGCTGTTGTGCCCAATACCTTTGTGATTCGCCCGTTAATAGGCTTAAGTAAAGATAAAATAATTGAATGAGCTAAGGCACTGGGTACCTTTGAAACTTCAATTGAGCACCATATGGATACCTGTACTGTGTTTGCTCCCAAAAAACCAACTACTAAGGCTAAGTTAGCGATCGTTGAAAAGCTTGAGAGTGAACTTTTGTTTGTCCGTGAACTAATTGAAGCTGGTGTCAAGAAGCTGCAAAATGATTAACATCGATCCCCATTTTATTCATAACCTAACTAATAAACTCAAGACATTCGATAACTTTTCGTTATATGTGCATGTAAACCCGGACTTTGATGCCTTTGGCGCTGCTTTTGCCTTTAAGGCCTTTTTAGCGGTTTACTTCCCCCATAAAAAGGCTTACGTGATGGGATCACACAACATTAAGGCTGACGGGAAAGATTTGTTCCCCTTTGAAGCGGCACCTATTGATGATGCGTTTGTAAAAAACTCATTGGCAATTATCTTTGACACCTCCAACCAAGAACGAGTATTAACCCAAAAACATAAATTAGCTAAAGAAACCGTGCGGATTGATCACCATCCTAAAACCGAGAGTTTTGCTGATCTGGAATGGATTGACCCGGCTTTTTCAGCAGCAGCAGAAATGGTCGGTTACTTAATCTTGCAAATGGGTTATGAACTTAATGCTGAGATGGCTGCTTACATTTATGCGGGTATTATTACCGATACACAGCGCTTTTCCAGTTCCGCTACCACCCCACAAACCTTTGCTTTAACTGCTAAGTTACTAGAAACTGGATTTAACCGCAATAAGGTTCATGATGCAGTTTATCTAAAACCACTTTTAGAACACAAGTACTTTAGCTATGTCTTAAACAAAGCCAAGATCACCCCGAATGGTTTGGCTTACGCACTTCTTAAAAAAGGGACTTATAAGCAGTTTGGGGTGGTCTCACCACTACCGATGGTGCACGCTTTAAACAACATCAAAGGAGTCAAAATTTGGACGACTTGTTACTTTAACGAAGACATTAAGAAGTGAATTGGTTCCATTCGTTCACGCTCAATTCCGATTAATAACTTTGCGCAAATGTTTGGTGGTGGTGGGCACAAGTATGCTGCTGCCTTTGTGTTGGATGACAAGCGTCAGTTTATGAAGTTAGTGGAAATTATGGATGACTTTTTAGCCAAACAAAAGCATGTCAACAGCTAAGTTTGTAGTGCCTAAAGCTGTTGAAAACGTTAGGATTGAAAAGTTTTGTTTAAAGTTGTTGCCCAACATTAAGCTAAGTCAGTTCTTTAAATTGTTGCGCTTAGGTAAGGTCTTGCTCAATAACACGAAGGCTAAATTAGGTCAGCGTGTTAGCAGCGGTGATACAATCGTTTTTCAGTTTGCAATTGAACCTTACTTACACAACCACAGCGAAGTAGTGGATTTAACCCAAGTCCAAGATGATTTGCAGGTAATCTTTGAGGATGAACAGCTCATTGTGGTGGACAAACCAGCGGGTGTAGTGTGTCAACCCGATGCTAAACACGAACTGTTTAATTTAGCTAACAGCTTACTGAAACACTGTGGTTATAATCAATACTTTAAAAACAGTCTTAGCTTCATACCACGGTTTGCGCACCGAATTGATCGTAATACCTGTGGTTTGGTAATAGGTGCTAAAACCAACCAGGCATTACAGGAGTTAGAGGCGGTTTTTCGCCATAACTTGTTAATGAAACAATACCAAGGATTAGTGTTTGGCCCATTTAATTTTAAGGGCACACAAAAAGCTTATTGAGCGAAAGATGCTTATCAAGCTTTGGTAACAGTTAAGGCCAAACCATTTCCTAACGCTAAACCGATTACCACCATTTTTGAAAACAGTAAGTACTTAACTAAGTTAGATCTTTCGTTGCTTACTATACGCTTAGTAAGTGGTAAAACCCACCAAATTCGTGCTTGCTTAAACCTCTTGAATACCCAGTTAGTTGGTGATAGAAAATACCAATTACTGCAATTTAAAAACCGTAACCGCGATTTTAAACACCAAGCCTTACATGCCACAAATCTAAGTTTTGCCCAATTAGATAAGCAGAAATTTCCCTTACTGGCTAATTACTCGCAACGGCAGTTTAAAAGCCAACTAGTACCGTGATTTGCTAGTTTAATTAAAGGGGTTTCAATTTAAAATTAATGGCAATATAAACCGATTTATCACAGATAAAACAGGTTTTAACTTCGTATGTCTACAGTAAATTTAAGCAACTTTATTGACATGTTGCGTCTTGGTTGTAAGAATATAGCTAATAATTTCGAATACATTAATCAACTCAATGTTTTCCCGGTGCCAGATGGTGATACGGGGACAAACATGAAGGTCACGTTGAGTGAAGCGTTCAAAAAACTAGAGAGTGAAATTAGCCACATTAAGAGCTTTAGTGATTTGGGCAAAAGCTTTACCCGTGACCTTTTACTTTTCTCACGCGGTAACTCTGGTGTTATTTTTTCCCAAATTATGAAGGGCTTTTTTAGTGACATGATTAGCACTAAAACAGCCACCGAAACCGAACTTGGCATAGAGGATTTTGCTACAGCTTTTATAAAGGCCGAAGAGGTGGCATACAAGAATGTCTCCAAGCCCGTAGAGGGTACGATGCTCACGGTTATTCGCTTAATTAGCACAGACTTTAAAAACCAAAAGAACCGTGCCAAAACAGTGCAAAAACTGTTTGAACAAGTAATTAAAACAGCCTGACAAACAGTTAAAAAAACTCCGCAAATGCTCCCAGTGTTAAAGGCCTCTGGTGTAGTAGATTCAGGTGCTTATGGGTTCGCTTGCTTTTTAGAGGGGATGTTGTCCTTTTATGGTGAAAAGGCTACTTTAAACGATGGTAAGCTCACCAGTGCTGAATTGAGCCAAATGACCATTAGCGGTGAAAAACACGTTACGGAAGAAGAGTTTGGTTACTGCACTGAATATGTCTTGAAACTGGGCATGTCAGTAAGTCAAGAAGTTGAAAAGCAGAAGTTTAACCAAAAGAAGTTTGAAAGTAAGGTGAGCAAAATTGCCACTTCGGTAGTAGTTGCTAGTGATAAAGATAACGGCTTTGTTAAAGTACACGCCCATACCGAAAAACCTAACCTGTTATTAGAACTTGGGCTTAACTATGGTGAGTTTGAACTCGTCAAAATTGAAAACATGAATTTACAGGTAGCGAAGCAAAAACCCGCTCCTGTGAAGCGCAACATTAAACCAGCCATAGTAGTGACTGTACCAACTGAAGCTTTTGCTGATCGGATTCGCGAAGACTATGACATTCAAGCTATCTTGTGTACCGATGACACCGGTGCACCTTCGGTCTTTTCGTTACTAGAAGCAGTCAAGCTAACTCATTCCAGTAACATTATTTTCTTGTTACATGACAAGAACTACTTTCTCTCTGCCAACGAAGCGTTAAAACAATTAAAGCACCAAAAGATTAGTGCTGATTGTGTGATGACTACCAACCCGATTGAATCACTAGCGGCGCTTACTGTTTTTAACAGTGACCTTAACATTCACACCAATGTCAAAACAATGCGCCGTTTTGTCAAAGGCTTTGCATCTGCAACCATTACTCAAGCTTCGAAAAAGTACAAGGAAAATCGGATTGAAGTTAATAAGGGTGACTTTATTGCTGTAGCTAATAACAGCATTTGTGTTAGTGAAAAAGAGCTTGTTCAATGCGTGTTCAACACCATTGACCACCTTTTGAAAAAGGTAAAAAAGCCGGAGTTTCTTTTAGCTTACTATGGTAAAGATATCACCGCTGAGGAAGCGGAAGCAATGAAGGAAAAAATAGAAAAGAAATACAAGCTTTTCTGTGAGTTTTCCCCAGGGGAACAAAAAGTTTTTTCTTATATACTAGGCATACAATAATGGCTTTTAGACTAGCAGTTGATTGTTTAGGTTTTGAAAACCACCCGCGTGAAGCAATTGACGCAGTATTAGAATACTGGAGCTATCATCAAGAGTTGGAATTTATCTTAGTTGGTGATGAAAAGACCTTTGACGGACTTGATTATCTACCTAAAAACATTACCAAGCAATTAGCCAGCTCTTGCATAGATATGACCGACACACCACTAACCGCACGGCGCAAGGTTAACAACTCAATGCAGAAAGCGATTAACCTTGTGCGTGATGGTGCTGCTGATGTTGTGATTTCCGCTGGCTCCTCGGCCGTTTATGCCTCTTTAACATACGATGGCTTTGGCAAAATCCATAAAGATGTTAAAAGTGCTTTTATGTCTTATGTACCAACTGCCAATAACGACTGGTTTTACTTTTTAGATGTTGGCGCTAACAAGAACTTTACGGGTAAAGAGCTCTATTTTTTGGGCCTAATGGCGGATATTTTTGTCAAAAAGACCACCAACAAAATTAGTCCACGTATAGCATTGCTAAACATTGGTACCGAAATCAATAAAGGTTTTGATTACCACCAGGAAGGCTACCAATTGCTAAACGAAGATAAGCACCTTAACTTCACTGGTTTCATTGAACCACGCTTCTTACTTGACGGGGTGTGTGATATCTTAGTGGCTGATGGTTACAGCGGTAATCTTGTGTTGAAATCAATGGAAGGCACCTTTAAAACAATTGCGCGTCTTCTCAAGCAAGGTTATAAGCGTAACCCGTTGGCTGGGCTTTTTAGTTTGGGAATTTTGAAAAGAATTGCTAAGCGTTTTGATTACAAAAATAACGCAGGCGCCGTTGTTATCGGTTTAAATAAACTTGCTTTAAAAACCCATGGATCAGCTGATAAACAACAGTTTTTAAGCACCATTAGATTAGCACACACTAGCTTAAAGTCTGATCTAATTAACGCCATTAAAAGTTCCTTAGATAACTATGAAAAATAAGAAAGATAAAACTCAAAAACCTAAGGTCATTGATGAAAAGTTTGTCGCTTTTTTCAAGAGTTTAAACATTGAACCGCAAAACTGACAGTTTTACGAAGATGCCTTTGTTCATTCTTCTTACGTTAATGAAAATGAAGATGCACGCGCAAGCTATGATCGATTGGAATTTTTAGGTGATGCCTTAATTGATTTCATAGTAGCGAAAAAACTGTTTGAGCTTTATCCCAATTACAACGAAGGTATGTTGACCAGAACTAAGATTGAAATTGTTAAGGGCGAAAACCTCAACCGTATTGGGAAGGAATTGAACTTTGGCAATTTCATTAAGTTAGGTAAAGGAATGCCGTATACTGAAACACTTTTTGGTGATGTACTAGAGGCGTTAGTGGCAGCCATTTACGAAGACCTTGGCATAGAGAAAGCGAATCAATTTGTCGAAGAACATATTTTTAAAAAAACTTACTCAGAAATTCTCAAGTACAACTTCTTTTCACTGTTTCAAGAACAAAAGCTACCAGAACCTAGGGTACGGGTTAGTTTAACTAGCAATAACCTTGTGTTGAGTATTATTGAGCTTAACGGTGACATTATCTGGTCACAAGCTGTACCTAACAGTAAACACTATGATGACAAGAGCGTGTTAGAACACAATGCAATGTCAGCCTTTACCCAGTTTCTTAAAAGTGGTAAAGGCATTAACTTTTTTAGTGACATTAAAAATAAGTTAGACAGTCAAAAGCCTATGCGAGCTTTAACAGTTAGACCGAAAAAGATTAACTGAAAGGCACGTAAACCAAAACTAAAAGCTTTAAAGAATAAGGTTAAAGCTGATTCGTAATCAAGTCCTTAATAAACAGTTCGATTGCAATCATGGCACGTACATCGTTTTCACAGTACTGCTTTAATTCTAACGCAGTTTGTGCTCATTGCTGTTCGTCTAAACAATTTAAAAAGCGTGCCAAAGTAAGCTCTTGTGCTACATCACCTTTTTGTACCTTTAATGATTGGTAACTAACAGTTCGACTAGCATCTAAAAAGCGTTGATCAATCATTGGCAAGACCTTTTTAATTGATGAAAAACCATCAAGTTGTTTAAAGGCTAAGCAATCATTTTCAAGTCCAAAAATATCTGCTAAATCAAATAAATTTTCAATAATTGCTTGCACTCTTTGTTGGTATGGAGCTTCATTGATAAAAGTAACCATTTCCAGTAACCTGTTCTTTTCAAACGATTTGTTATAAACGACAAAACTGTACTGGTCACACTGCTTTTGGTAAAGGACATCAACGACTGTTTTAAAGTCCTCAATACCAATAGTTAGCGGATCAAAGATCAGGTTTTGACAAACTAACTTGCTTTTATCAGACTCGGTATTGTCATCAACAATAAGAGAACACTGGGTCACAATTTGGGTAAAGGGTAAGGATTTATCAATTACTCTAACTGCAGAACTAATTGTTTCAAAATCAAAGTAAACTTTTTTTTCTTTGAGCTTTTGTCAAACACTCTTAAATTTATTACCAACAGCAATCCCCTTTTTATCGTTTCAAGCTCTTAGAAAAAAGTGGATTTTGTTAAATTGGGAAGTAGCGGGATTTTTAGTTTTTTTCATTTTCCTTTGGTTAAGTTCGTATAAAAAGCCATCAATTTTCACCGATTTGTTTTCTTTATAAGCCTCAACTACTTCATCTCATTTAGCTAATTTTCCTGAAAGTCGAAAGATTTCACTGTATTTATAAGCAAAGACTAATTTAATTAGATTGCGCAATAAATAGTTATTCCAAAAAGAGTTGAAGGCATCACTGTAATTGAAGGTAATTTGGTTGTCTTGTAACTCTTGGTGTTGTTTAACATCATCAATAATGTTCCAAAAATCAAGTTGTACTTTAGCTACTTCACTAATAATTTGCTTTAAGCTACGAATGCTGGGTGCATTCAGTTCACGAAAAACAAAACTAATAATTTGTTCCAAATTAGTAACACCGCTTCTAATAATGTTGTCCACTAGTTTGACGAGCAGAAAACCATTGACACCACCACTCTTCTTGCTATGAATGTAAGCAATTTTTTTTGGATCATTAAAAGGGAGATGCCCGTACAACACTTGCTCTTCTTTAGTTTTACTCGTACTACTGTTTTTGGCTGTTTTAATTTCGGTGTTTAAAAAGAAGGAAACATTGTGTTTATTTTTCAGTTCATAATTAACTATGCAGAAGTAATAGTTAACCAGTTTGTATTTGCCCAATTTTTCAAACAGCAAGAAGTCATAAATAATTTCCAAGATAAATTTTCTCTTGGTATTTGTTGTCGCTTTAATAACAACAAACTCACACAAACCATTAGCATGTACTACTACAGCATCTGGTTGGATTAAACACTGGTTGACGGTAAACACTGGTTTAAAAATAATCGCTGCTTTTTTGTTTTGTACTGCAGCTTCGATTTGTTTTTCGGTAAATTGGATTTTTTCGGTAACAGTGGCTTTTAACCCTAAGTTGTCAGTGTCTAAAATATTGTCTAAGTGGAAATAGCTAGCAATATCTTTTTTGGCCTTTTCAATAATGATTTGTGCCTCTTTAACCCGAGGATTTTTACTATCAAATAATAGTTCTGGCGCTTCGTTGAGTAGCTCTAAAATATCTATTTCAAATACCGGATCTTCAATTAGATCTTCTTGCACATCAATTTCGGTATCGACCTGCTTATGGTGTTTTTTTAACAATTGACTAGCAGCGCCAAAAACATCAGCGTAAGACAGAGGAATCAACTCCTTTGAGCGATCAAAGTTTTTTAAAAAAAAGGCCTTGGTGAGCATTAATGAAAAAATTTACCTTCAGCAAAAGGATGTTTACCGTTAATTATTTCTGACACTCCCATTGCCCGCTTTCCCGGAATTTGAATTATTTGGAGTAGAACAATTTCATCATTAGCTAAGGCGATTTCTATACCTTGTTTAGAAATTTTAGTGATTTGACCAACTGCGGTTGTACTTGTCATTTTGCCCAAGTAAGTTGCTTGGAGAATTTTAATGTTTTGTCCTTCAAATTCCAGTCAACCACCAGGTTTAGGTGCCAACCCTTTCACCCAATTGATGAATGCTTTTGGTTCCAAATTGAGGTCAAGTCTTTCTTGTTCCTTTTTAATATTCAAACCAAAAGTAGGTGGATTAATTTGCTCTTTTCATTGACTCTTACCACTTACAATTTCCTTAAGGCACTGGATCAGAAATTGCGGTGCGTGAGTTTGCACGTATTCAAATAGATCACCGGTATTCCAATTGGGATTCACCTTAAAGTCCTTTTGCTTTCAAATCGGACCAGAATCCATTTTTTGTACGAGTTCAATCACACTTAAACTAGAGGTCGTAAAACCGTTAATAATGGTTCAGTGCAATGGTGCTCCACCACGCAGTAGTGGTAATTTTGAGGGGTGTAGGTTGGCAATCTTGTAAGGAAAGAGGTTAATAATATCGTTGTGGATGTATTGGCCAAAGGCTACACAAACGCCAATATCAGCTTGGAGTTGGGCTAACTCTGTTTTAATCTGAATGTTTTTTTCTGGTTGAAAACAGGGAATGTTGTTTTCTATACAAAATTGTTTAACTGCAGAAAAGTTAATTTTATTGTTGCGCTCGTTTACCTTATCGGGCTGGGTCACTACGCCGCAAACCACAAACTCAGGATCTTGAAAAATTGCTTCTAAACAACACTTTGAAAGGGTGGATGTCCCAAAGAAAACCACTTTAATCATCTTGTTATTTGGAAGTTTTTTGTTTTTTCTTTTCTTGTCTTTTTAACTGACGTGCTGCCAATTCCCGCTTGCGTTTCTCTTCTTTTTCCTTTCGTTTTTCCTCGCGATCCATTAGTGGTTGAATCCACTTCATTTCGTCATTGAAGTTTTTCAATCCTAAGATTCGAATTAAACGTTCTGGTGCACCCTTACCCGTTTTATTGGGCTTTTGGTAAACTTCAGCTTCAATAATGCGTGCTTCATCAAAAACGCTGGTTTTAGCGTCCTTGGTAATGAAGTAAATGCAGTACAGTTCACGTTGTTTGAGTTTTAATTGCTCGTGACGGTAACGCTTGGCTGCTGTTTTGCTTAAGTTATGGGCTGTAATGTAAGCTTGCACTTCTTGGTTAAAAAACTGCCGGTCTTTCCTGGAGTGCAAGGGATTAGGATTCTTAGCGACAAAAGTTTTGATAATTTCCTTGCCGCGTTCGTTTTGTTCTTGGAGAAATTGCTTTACTGTCTTTCAAACTTCATCTTTTTTGGAAGCACGGCTGCCCCCTTCACCACCAAACTCTGTTTTTTGTGAATTCTTCTTTTTAGAGAAAAAGACAATCAACAATATGACAGGGATAATTATGACGAGTAGGCCAAAAAAACCACCCTGTTGTCCACCACCATTCATTTATGATTGTTAGCTACATTAGTAAGATAATAATATACTGTGAATCGCGAAAAAACCTAAATGGCTAATATCAAATCGAACGAAAAACGTTTACGACAAAACATTAAACGTAATCTGAATAACAAGGGACAGAAAACTAAGTTAAAGACCAACGTGAAGAATTTTCACAAGGAAATTAACCTAGACAACCTTGGTAATGTTTATTCCCAAGCAGATCGCTTAGCACGTAAAGGTATTATTTCTACTAATCGTGCGCGTCGTTTAAAATCACGCAACGCTGCTGTTTTAAATAAAACACAAGTAACAGCTGTTGAAGGCAAATAAAAAAGGCTTTTAATAAGCCTTTTTTACTCTCAGATCACCATACATTCCACACGAACAGACTCGGTGGGACAGTTTTTTCTTACCGCATTTTTGGCAAACACTCAGCGCTTGAGCTGTTAGTGCATCGTGGGAACGTCTTTTGTCACGACGGTGTTTGCTTGAGCGTCGTTGTTGTACTGCCATTGTTGATTATTTGATTTCAACAGTTGCTCCAACTTCAACGAAACGCTTTTTAAGTTCTTCAGCTTCTTCAGGTTTGATGTCTTGCTTAACAACACAAGGAAGTTTTTCCACAGCAGTTTTAGCTTCCATTAAACCAACACCAGCAATTTCGCGGTAAAGCTTTAACACAGCTAATTTAGCGTTGTCAGCGTAACCAGTAACTTTCACAGTCACTTCGCTAGCAGCTTCTTGTGTACCACCAACAGCACCAGCAGCTACTACAGGTGTTGCCGATACTCCAAAAGCTTCTTCTACAGCCTTAATGATTTCATCGATTTCCATGATGGTCATTTCCTTCAACGATTCAATTAATTGGTTTTTATCTAGTTTTGCCATTTTTATATTTACTTATTAATTATTTATGAGGGGTTTATTATTTTGCAGCCTTAACTGCTTCCAAAGCGTATAAGAACTTGCGCAATGGAGCTTGTAATACCGAGAGAAACATCCCATAAAGTTCGTTTCGTCCTGGCAGTTTTGCAATCTTCTCTAAATCAGCACTGTTAAAAGCACGGTTGTCAAAGTAACCACAAACAAAGTTCATCGCTTCCTTCGCCTTTACCACACCGTCAACAGCTTTCAACGTTTCTACAATTTCGTTCACTCCAACAGCAACCGCCAATTTGCCTTTAATGGCAGTTTCGTCAATTCCTTCAAACTTACCAGCTTTTAAAGCACGGCGCAAAATATTGTTTTTAATTACCTTAATTTTGCTGCCATTCTTAAACAACTTCTTGCGAATAGAAGTCGCTTCAATTGCTGACATGCTGGTATAGTCAAAAATGACAAATCCTGCACTGGTTGAAAGCAAATGGGAGACATCAGCAACCTGCTGAGCTTTATCTTTTTTAGCTTCCATCAGAAATTATTTTTGCAATAGCACAAACGATGATAATCCTCGATAACTTTTTTAAAGTTAAAAACTCGTTATTTTCTTTGGTTTATTGCAGGTTAATAATAACATAACTAAATTAACATGATCGGCACTTTTACATATTTAGATCCAACCATACAAGCTGATCCTAATCTGCTTTTTTTCTATTTTGATTTTGATGCCTTTTTTGCATCAGTAGAAGAGATAGAAAACCCCGAGCTCAAAAATCAACCTTTAATTGTCGGTAACCGGACATCTAGGAGTGTGGTGTCGACTTGTAATTACCTTGCCCGGAGCTATGGCATTAAGTCGGGCATGCCAATTGCTAAGGCCTTGGAATTGTGTCCCCAAGCGATCTTTGCCACATCACACTTTCGTAACTACCGCAAGTATTCCGCTAAGATCTTTGCCATGATTGCTGAGCAGTTTAACCTAGAGGTACACACCCTTTCGATTGATGAGGGCTTTGTGTGTTTTCGTGACCTTTCACCCCGTAAAGCATTTAGTTTGGCTAAACGGATTCAGCGCCACGTTTATGAACAGTTAAACTTTCACATCTCCATTGGTATTTCCAACCAATTTACCCTAGCGAAAATCTTTTCCAATCAGGCTAAACCGTTTGGGGTTAAAAGCTGTTTTAGCAAGGAAGTTAAACGCAAACTCTGACCCTTACCAATTGTGGAACTTCCTGGGATAGGCAAACGACAACTTGACAACGCCTTTAAAAATAATTTTCACAAGATTGGAGACCTCGCTAAGTGTAAAGATGTGACCTTGTTCAAACGGGTGTTTGGTATTGCGTGGGAAAGCTTGCACGCTGTGGCTTTGGGTGAAACTTATACGCAAAGCGAGCAGGATGTCAAAAGTCGCTCAATTGCTGTAAGTGAAACGCTGGAAGATTTGAACTACTCTTCCAATCAACTCCAGCAAAAACTCACTAGTATTTTCAACGAGTTGTATGCTAGGTTACAACTGTCCTTTCAAATGTGCAAGGGAGTAGTGGTGCAGTTAAAGAGCAATGACTTTATTGTCAACTCCCACTCTCAATCGATCAAGAAATACACCGCTGATTACCAAACCCTACTCGTAATAGTCAAAAAGCTCTTTAACAGGCTATTAATGGGTGTGGGGCTTAACATCCGCTTAATTGGCGTGAGTTTTTTTGGATTAAAAAATAACCCCTCCAGTTCAAGACCAGAAGGGTTACTTTTTTATGAGTATCAGCAAGCTAAGCCTAAACAACAGACTGCTCACTTTGCTTTAGATCAAATGATCTATGAGATTAACCAAAGCTTTGGTTATGAGATTATCCAGCGTGCCAAAAAGTTAGCAGCTAGTTAAATAATTACGCCCAGTGCGGGTTATGATCCGCCCTTTCTTGGTCTTTTGGATCATGTTTTCCCGCAGCAAGAAGGGCTCAATCTTGTTTTCGACAGTGGATTTATCAATCCCTAGCATCGAACAAATTGACTTAATACCCTGAGGCTCGTACTGCCCGTTGAGTGCTTTGAGATATTGCACATCAATGCTCTGTAAACCATTTTTGTAAATCATTAAGCTTTTGAACAGAGCAGCCAGATCAATCTTTTTGTTGACTATTTTCTGTTCAAACAAACGCTTGACAATTCGAATGGCAATCCGCGGGGTTTGCTTACTGTGTTGGGTAATCTGGGTAATTTCTTCCGGTTTTAATTCCAACTCCATTTGCTCACCATAGATGCTTACAATCCGCTCGATCTCTTGGTTACTGTAGTAGTCAATGTTAAGGATCATCCCAAAGCGATCTTCCAGCGGGTTGATAATCTTACCGAACTGAGTGGTGGCTCCGATTAAGGTAAACGGATTAACTTTCATTTCCACCATCTTGGAATTAAAGTCCTTGCCAATTAAGACTTGGACGCGAAAATCATCCATCACGGGAAACATTAACTCCATCACACTGGGTGCTACTGCATGGATTTCATCCACAAACAGTACATCACCCTTTTTAATGAGGGAAACGGCGTTGAGAAAATCACTCGGTCGCTGTAAGTGCCCACCCTGAATAATTTGCAGTTTGGTGTTCATTTCACTCGCAATTAAGCGAGCTAATGTGGTTTTACCAACGCCAGGTGGACCGTATAAAAGAATGTGGTCCAACTGCGCCTTATTGATACGGGACGCTTTAATGCTGAGTTGAATTTGGTTAATAATTTCTTGTTTACCGACAAACTCAGCGAAATTGTTAGGCGGTTTTATTTGTAACTTCATTGTTCTGGAAAGACATTAACTTAATCACTTCAGCAATCACTTCACTTACATCAAAGTTAGGTTTAATTTCAATTTTGCTCAAAGCGTTTTGGATATCTTGGGGTTTATAGCCCAACGACTTTAAGGTGTCAAACATCTCATCATAGTCATTGGCCATGGCAGTGTTGGGTTTAATCCGTTTACCACCATCGTCTCGGTCATACAGTTCCAGTGCCAGCAATGCGCGAGCTACCTTACTGTTAGAACCAGTTAACTTAGTCAAGGCATGGTAGTTACTGTTTTTAATATAATCACGCATTTCCTCGAGGTTGTTATTGAGCAAGTTTAAAGCAGTTTTACTACCAATGCCATTGAGTTCGATGAACTTCGAAAACCATTCCTTTTCCTCTAAGGTATTGAAGGCAAAGCCCTCTTCCAAGATCTGGTTCGTAACCATTCTTTTAATGATCTGACAGAAGACCTGGCGCGGTTTTTCCAAGTTCTTTTCGAAGCTATGGTTTTCTTTCACATTAAACCAATAGGAAATACAATTGGCTTCAACAATAATTTTTCGCTTACCAACAAAGGTAATTTTTCCAAAAATTGACGCAATCATAGTCCTTAGTTTTTAATTACCTTTCTAATTTGCTGTTTGGCATCATAGTAAGACTTGGGTACTCTAAACTTAATATTAGTGGTACGGTAAGTCTCCATGGCATCACCAATGTGGAAAATTAAATCCACTAGTTTTTCGTTGCCAAAGTTATTTTTGACAGTGCATTCTATTAGTTGTTCAGCTTCATTGAAACTAAACTCCCAGGGCGCTTCATTACCATGGTTGAGTTCATGGTCTAGCTGTTCTTGTTCGTTTTTAAGACAGTAACTAGCTAAATTAATAATGCCAAGGGCAAATTTAATCGAATTGCGTAAGCGTTCATCGATTTCATTGTTATTTACTACACAATCATTGAGAATTTGAGCACTCTCATTCAACAAATAATTACTTTTCTTTAATGAAAAGAGGGTTTCTTTAAAAGTATTCATTACACATTTATTCGCTCCTATCTAAATGAATGTGTAAGGAGAATTTAAAGCGCCAAACTTTTTTATTTGACTACGTTTCTTTTTTTGAACAGGTAAATAATTCAAAAAACACAGGCGTTAATAATGATGATTGAAGCTAGTACAAAAAAGACAATGATTAAGGTCTTATCATTACTTACACCAATTACCCCCATGAGGGAAGAGATAAAGTAGAGAATAATACCTACAGCTGTCGAAACAGCAGCCACAATATATGAAGTTTTAGCACTCATTGACAGTTATTAGAGAAAAAATGAGGACTTATTACTAATATTTTATTATTGTTACCTATTAGATAAAAATGAACGACAACAAAATTTTAGTAGTCAATGCTGGCAGTAGCTCGATCAAATTCCAATTGTTTGATTATCACAAAAAAGTCCTAGCTAAAGCCCTTTGTGAACGAATTTTTGTCGATGGTTTTTTCAAACTTGAATTTAACGAACAGAAGGTTGAAGAAAAAGTAGCTTTCCCCGACCACCACGCCGCTGTAACCCACTTTTTAAACACACTTAAAAAGCACAAAATTATCCAGGAACTTAGTGACATTACTCTAGTTGGTCACCGCGTGGTGCAGGGCGCTAACTACTTTAAGGATTCGGTGATCGTAGATGCAGCAGCACTCGCTAAAATTAAGGAATTTATTAAGTTAGCGCCACTGCACAACAAGCCAGAGGCTGATGTGATTGAAATCTTTTTCAAAGAAGTTCCTAGTGCTAAGAATGTGGCAGTCTTTGACACAACCTTTCACACTACCATTCCCCAAGAAAACTACTTGTATGCGGTACCACGTTCATGGGAGCAAAAACACTTAGTACGTCGTTATGGCTTCCATGGTACTTCTTACAAGTTCATTAATAACTATTTAGAAAAGCACTTGAACAAGCAAAACCTGAACCTGATTGTGTGTCACTTGGGTAACGGTGCGAGTGTTTGTGCCATTAAGAATGGTAAGTCATTTAATACTTCAATGGGATTCACCCCGCTAGAAGGTCTTATTATGGGAACCCGTAGTGGTGACCTTGACCCTGCCATTATTGGTTATGTAGCAGAACAGGAAAACATGAGTGCTAGTGATGTGGTCAATGCGCTTAATAAAAAATCAGGGATGTTGGCGTTAACTGGTGCATCGGATATGCGTGATGTTTTCGCTAAACCCCAAGAAAACGCTGTGGCTATCAAAATGTATGTTAACCGGGTAGCGGATTACATTGCTAAATACTTGAACCAATTGGAAGGCAACATTGATGGTTTAGTGTTTACTGGTGGCATTGGCGAGAATGCTAGTGATTGTGTAGAGTTGTTTATTAACGCCGTTAAATCATTAGGCTTTGCGACTGATCTAAAACTGTTTGTCAAGTACGGTGATAGCTGTGTGGTATCCACGCCCCAAAGTAAGTACAAGATTTACCGGGTACGTACTAATGAAGAGTTAATGATTGTGGAAGACTCCATTCGACTAACTCAAAAATAGTTAATAGATGAATAAGGGCGATGCAATTGCTTTTCTTTGTGAAAAGTTAAACCTCCAACCAACTGCTGTAGCTCATGTGGAACAAATCCACTCGGGTTTTACTAATTTTTCCTTTTTTACAGAACTGAAAGATGGGAGTAAGTACCAAGTCAGGTTAGCGCGTAAAGATGTACCGTTGAACCGACGCAACGAGCAAATTATCCTGGACTTAGTGACCCCCATCTTTGGTAACCCCTTTGTTTACTTTGATGTAACTACCGGTAATGCCATTAAGAAGTGGATTGAAGGAAAACAACCAAAACGTCCCACAAGGCTGTTTTTAGAACAACTAGTGGCTTCTTTAAAAAAAGTACATGCAGTCGAGTGAAAACAGTTTGCTAATGAAATTTGAATCTTCGATCCGTTAATTTACTTTAACCAAACCAAGCTACCTGACTTTTACAAAAAACTGTATGTGGAATTAACAGATAAACACAAAGCGATTCCCAAAACCTTGTGTCACCACGATTCCACCTTTGATAATTTGGTTTATACCCCAAAAAAGCAGGTCGTTTTAATTGACTTTGAGTGGTCTTGTGTGGACAACCCTTACTATGAGATTGCCAACATTATTCGCGAAGAGTTGACAATTGAAACAGCCAACCAAATTATTGACTTGTACGGTAGCTTAGACAAAAAACTAGTTTTTGAAACGGTAATTTACGTGTTGCTGTTTGCCTTTCAGTGAACTGAAATTATGCCTCAAACACAGCAAATTATTGATTACAAAAAGTGGGTGCAAAAGCGCTTGAACTACTTTTTAAAGGCACTGTTCCCTAATACTTGGAAGATTGCCAAAACAATTCCGTTGTACTAGTTAAGTAACTCAAAACCGTCTTTATAAATGAAAGAGAGCAGCACTTGGGGGTTGGTTCTCTTTTACTTTATAACCACCAAAAAAGGTAAATCTTTAGCCCACTCGTTAGCACTCAAGCCATTCGAGTGCTAATTTTATATAATTGGCCTATTAACAAAGAAAGGGGATAAAATAGATGGATTTTAGTTTTACACCAACACCAGATAAGCGTGATTTCTTAAAGGAAATGGGGCGTAGCATTAACGATGAGGTGCTCAAAAATAAGGTTGATCCTATTATTGGTCGCGACAACGAAATTCGACGCTTAATTGAAATTTTAAGCCGGAAAAACAAGAACAATCCCGTTTTAATTGGTGAACCAGGCGTCGGGAAAACCGCCATTGTTGAAGGATTTGTAAGAAGGGTAGTTAATAATGACGTGCCTTTAAACTTGCGTGATGTTGAAATTTATGAACTTTCGTTGTCTGGTTTAATTGCTGGCACCCAATACCAAGGTGAGTTTGAAAAACGGGTTAACGGTATCTTAAAGCAAGTCAAAGAATCAAATGGCAAGATTATTTTATTCATTGATGAAATCCACCAAATAGTGGGGCTAGGTCGTAACTCCAGTAGTGGTGCCATGGACATTGCCAACATCTTAAAACCAATGTTAGCACGCGGTGAAATTAAGGTTATTGGTGCCACGACACTGAAAGAGTACCGTGAATATGTGGAGAAGGACGGCGCTTTAGAACGGCGCTTCCAGAAGATCCTTGTCAGTGAACCGAGTCAACAAGAAGCACTTACCATTATGCGGGGTTTGAAGACCCGTTGGGAACTTTTTCATAACCTCACCATCTTTGACAGTGCCTTGGTAGCTGCTGTAGAAATGTCAGCACGTTATATTCCTGATCGTAATTTACCCGATAAAGCGATTGATTTAATTGATGAAGCTAGTGCCAAGATTAAAACGGAAATGGCTTCAGAGCCAGTGGTAATTGACACCCTTAAGCGGGAAATTATTAACTTAGAAACTGAATATGCCGCTTTAAAACAAGATAAGGAAAATGCTGATAACAAGAAAAAACAAGAACACTTAGACAATCTAAAACAACAGTTAGATGAGTTAAAGAAAAAGCGTGATTCTCTAACTGCCGAATGAAAAAAGGAGAAAACTAACTTTGAAAGCATTAACAAGCTCAAAAAGGAAATTGAGGATTTGCAAACACGCTTAGAGCTCTACCAAACGGAAGGTAACTATGAAGCTGCTTCTAAGATTCTTTACTATGACATCCCCAAACTTAAAAACCAATTAGAACAAGCACAGAAAAAGTATGTTGATTCCAAACATGACTTGTTTAAGACAGAAGTGTCAGAAAACGAAGTGGCCGAAGTAGTATCACAAGCTACCGGTATTCCCTTAAAGAAGCTGTTAGAAACCGAAAAGGAAAAGCTTTTGCATTTAGGTGATGAAATAAAAAAACGGGTTAAGGGTCAAGATGCGGCCGTGGAGACAGTGGTCAATACCGTTATGCGTGGAAGGGTAAACCTCAATGACCCTAACCGGCCAATTGGTTCCTTTATCTTTTTAGGCTCTACTGGTGTTGGTAAAACGGAATTGGCTAAATCACTAGCAGAGGTCTTGTTTGATAATGAAAAAGCGATGATTCGCTTTGACATGAGTGAATACATGGAAAAGCATTCGGTCGCTAAGTTAATCGGAGCGCCTCCTGGATATGTAGGTTATGAACAATCTGGTTTACTAACTGAAGCAGTCCGACGCAAACCTTACTGTGTGCTTCTGTTCGATGAAATTGAAAAAGCACACCCTGATGTAACTAATATTCTTTTACAAGTATTAGATGATGGTACTTTAAAGGACTCTCAAGGTCGTTTAGTTAACTTTAAGAATACGATGATAATTATGACTTCCAACTTGGGTTCCAATTACATTATGGAAAACAAACGCGATTTAGCGATGGAAGCACTAAAAAAACACTTCCGTGCTGAATTTATTAACCGGATTGATGAAATCGTTTTCTTTAGCGTATTGCAAAAAACAACCGTTTTAGAAATTATTACAAATTTATTGGATCAATTAAATCAAAGATTAGCTAAACAAAACTTAAAGTTCACGTTTGACCCTAAGTTAAATGAGTTTATTTACAAATCTAGTTTCGACGAACAGTTTGGTGCTCGACCAATTAAACGTTTTATCGATCGGCAAATAGCTACTCTAATTGCCAAGCAAATTCTGGAAGGTATTATTACTAAAGATGTTAGTTACAACGTAATAGTTGAGAAAGATAAAGTGGCAATAGTAGCCAATAAGGTTAAATCTTAGTTTTCGTTTAAGTAGTCAGCTATTTTTTCAGCAACTGCTTCAAAGGCACGTTTTAGCAACTGCTTTTTGTTTTCATCGTGCAAGAAGTTGAAGTGATACAAAAAGTAAGAGATACAGAAAATAATAGCAACTTCGTTATGGGTTGAGAAGTGCGATGCAATGTATTGACCAGACCCAACAGTTGATAGAGTCTTAATGTTTTCGATCGCTAATTTGAGAATTTCGGTTTGATTTTCCTCGTTTTTAGCAATTTCGATAATAGTTTTAATAGGAGCTAGCGGTACATCCACATTGGAAAAGGTATCGCTTTCTCTTACAGAACAGATAAAATCAAGCCTTTCTTTATGTGAAGAACAAGCTTTTTCAAAGACTGAAACTAGCTCTTCTTTTAAATTATTTGGTTCCATACTTATAAGGAAAACTTTTTGTCAAATTTAACCTTTAAAAGTGCAACCTTTTAAAGATTGGAACAATAATAAAATAAAACGCGTTTAATTTGATTCTCCTCCGTTTTTATAATCAAATTGGATTTTCAAACTTTGAACTTAAAACTTAATGGAAAAAACAACAACATCGAGTAAGCCATTGTCTCGTAGCGAAATTAACAAGATTATTGCAGTAGCTACTGGAGTAAAAGAGGCTAAGATAAAAGAGATCTTTAAATACCTCAACACCCTCTTACTTAATGAATTAGTAAGTCGTAGCGTTTGCATTTTGCCCGAAAATTTGGGTAAATTACGCATTACGATTCGTAACGCTAGAATTCAAAAAGACATGAAAACTGGTGAAATGAAACACATTCCACCAAAACCATTAGTGCGTTACAGTCCAAGCAAAACCATTAAGGAAACGGCTGCTAAGGTACGCTGAAAATACGCAGACTAAGAGTCTTTTATAAAGTTTTCTATTACATCAATTAGATCTATAACCCCTGGGTAGATTAGATTTATCTTTTGTGCTTTTTGATCAATAAGGTCACGCTTAATTGTTTTACTTTTACCCTTTTGCGCTTCGATCATCTGCAAGAGATCCTTGGTATGCAACGCATATAAGAGGTCTTGTACCTGAAAATAGATTAACAAAAAGCTAATACCACCAATCTCATTAATTCTTTTAAGGTGTTTGAGTTGGTGTTCTGCTAACTGCGCTAGAGCAAAATTACTTTTATTAGTTTGTTTAGTTTCAAAGTCAAAGTAAATTTCGCCTTTATAAACACCGTAATAGTCAGTTTTCGATTTCTTTTGCGCTGTTAATGCTCCTTGCACACGGGTTTCTTTAAAAGCAGTTGGTTGAATCGGTAGATAACGCTTTTCGAGTCAAATATCTGGATGATCTCCTAGTCGTACAATTGTTTGGTTAACAATTGTTTCCAAAAACATGCCACGGTTAGCGCTAATCATAACTTGAACTATTTTTGGTAGTGTTCAGGATGGAGTTTTTGCATTTTAGCGATAAACTCATCCTTAGGCAACTTACCATATTGCTTCATTAAATCAACACACACTTGGTATTCTTTCTTAGCCCACTCCAAACTTTGCACTCCCTTAATAATTACTTCTTTCTTTTGTAGTAATTTGTAAGTTTTGAAAAAACCAATAATTTCATCAACGCGGTGTTTTGGTAAATCATTGACGGAGTTAATCTCTTTGTAACGCGGATCACAATCAATGACCCCTAAAAGTTTGGTATCCAATTCACCGTCATCTACCATTTCTAAAGCTCCTACAATTCTAGTAGGTACTACTACACCTGGTAGAAAGGCTTGGTCAGCGAAGATAAAACAGTCCAATTCATCACCATCCCAGTCTAAGGTGTTAGCGATAAAACCATAGTTTTGTGGATAAGATTCACTACCAAAGAGAATCCTGTCGACACGGATTTGACTAGTCTTGCGGTCGTATTCATACTTGATCTTACTGCTCTTAGGAATTTCTACAGTAACATCGATTAAAAATTTGTCCATATTAATAAATATTATTATTTAACTACTTTTCTAGCTAGTAGGCTTTACTAAATAATGAATGGTGCAAGAATAGCTTTTTGGCCAAAAAAAGAACAACACCAACTGTTTAACCTTAGTTTTAGTGCCATGATGCTAGCGCTTGCACTAATTGCTTCGTTTGTTAGTCACTTTATCAGTATTCCGTTTTTGTCAGCACTTAAATTAACGATTGACATTTCATCAGTCTTTTTAATTGCTTGTGCTTTTTTTGTTTCTTATTCTTGAGCCTTAGTTATTACCGTTGCGCTGTCACTTTGTAGCTTTATTTGGGATGGTAATAACTGGATTGGTATTTTAACCCTAACCATTGCTAACTTTGCTATCGTGAGTTTTACACGGTTGTACTTTCACATTTTTGCTCAAATTAAACTTCGTTGGTTATGGGTATTTAGTTTGGCTACTCTATCTAACACTTTGCTGTTAACAACGCTCAACGGTTTGTTAATTACCCCTTTATACTGGTATTGGTTTGGCTATGTGCCGACTGCTAACTTTGTCGAAGTGGCCAAGATATATAACAAAACACCATATTTTCACTTCTTTTTATTTGGCGTACCTAATTATTGGGTTGGCATCTTTGCTTTATACTCACTCTTTAATGTGATTAAATTCACACTAGTGAGTTTAATTGGTGTTCCAGTGATGCGTGCTTTCCAAAAGTTTTACTGAAAGAAAGCGCAGATTGTCTATTAATTATTAGTAGCAGGAATCTTGTTCGTTACTTAAACTACCTTTAATAAATAAAAAAACAACCCCAACGGTCGTTGAGGTTGTCATTTCGTAGTGTAAATTTAAGTATTTAATTATGGTCCTGGAGAGGAGACTTGAACTCCTACAGTTTCCTAGTGGGTTTTGAGTCCACCGCGTCTACCATTCCGCCACTCCAGGGGAAATAATTACGATTAATTTTAAATAATTTTGCGTTACTAAATAAATTAGTACGCTTTTTATTTAATTTCTTCTCTTTTCATTTCAAAAAAATAATTGAGTTGTTCAAAAAAGGAATTTACTCATTTAGCTTTAAAGTGAATGCTTTTTTGAAATGCTTGAATGAGACCATTTTTCTCATTGTATTCGGTGCTAAAGAAATAAACATCTTTGCGTTTTGAATTAATGATGTCGAATAATCTGGTTAAGAAGAGAATGTAGTTTTTGGAAACAAAACTCTCTTCACCAAGACTGACAAATATGATGACATTAGCTTCATTGATTAAATCTAAATAATCATCTACTTTTCAGTATGCACGGTCAAAACGACTGACAAATTCTTCACAATAAAGCAACGCAGTTTTAACTCCTCTTTCGACAAAATCACAAAGTAGTAATTTAGCGCCCTCGTGATTGAAATTAACTTTTTGTAAGTTAAAGAAACTTATGTTTTCCTTGTGATTTTTTTCATTTTCATAAAGCTCACTGAGATCATTTCTTATTTCTTCGAAAGATTCTTCTTGAAATTTGTTAATGGGTAATTGGTTAATTTGTGGAAATTCGTCAGCGTATTTAAATCAGTTAGGCTTATAGATGATGAAATTACTATAGCGCAATTTAAAGATATCCTCCTTATCAATAGATTTAGCGCAGGACATTTTTATACCAATTAACTTACCCAGTACTTTTTTATTACTTTTAGTTCAAAAAGGTGGCTCGCGAAAGATGTTGAGGTGAGCATTGCCTTTATTAGGACAATGATTGCCTTTTATCTTTTCACAATTTTCAAAGTCTCTAAATGCTTGCAATAAAAGTTCCCTGCTTTCCTTTTCAATCACTTCTCTTTTAGTTAGCTTCAAATACTTAAAGCGCTTTTTAAAAGCTTTTAGTTGTTCTTCATTAAGCTCTTTTTGAAGTTGTTGTTCGTAATTCTTAATTGTGTCTTGAACTGTAGTCTTATCTAACTCATTTATTGCTGGTTGAGTTTTAGCGTTTGTGTTTTCCATTTTCCCTGTTCTTCTTGTTGATTGCTTTAATACGGTTTAAAAAGTAATTGACGTCATCAGTTTCATTTACTGGTGCAGCACTAGTTTCAGGCTCGGATTTTTCTATCTTAGTTTTGGTACGTTGCTTTTTGGCTAAACTAGAAGCACGGATAAAGTTATCAAGGGTGGCTTGGTAATTATTATGACTACGGTAACGCTCTACTGATTCAGCAATCTTTAAGATGTATTGTTCGCGTCACATGCTGTTGTTTTTCCAAAAGGAGAAGTCTACTATTAGATTAATTACCTTATCAGCTATTCCAAACTCTTGTCTTAAGCGGCGAATTAGATCTAACTGCTCGTTTTCTACTTTACCGTACAAGAGAAATAGGTATTTTTCCGCGTTGTATTCCAAATGACAACGGGAAATTGCATCTTTTGTTTCTGTGGCTAAATTCTGATTATCATAAAAGAAGTTGCGGTCATTTATTACAGTATCAACAATTGGAGCTGTGTTGTTTTTAACTAGCTGCTCTAGTAATTTTTGTAGCAGTTCCAAGTCAACTTCATCATTAACTACACTAGGGATAACACATTCCAATATGCCTTCTAGTGTTATTTGGTATTTTTCAAAGTAACCATTAATAACAGCCTTAGTTTTCTGGTTAAAACTAACAAAGAGATTTTGTTTAACTAATTGTTTATGAAAAGCTTCAAAGTCAAAACTAAAGCTAAGACAATCTTGCTTACTGGTAAAGTTAGCTTCAAAGTTAGCGGTAATTTCCAGTGCGTTGTCAAACTGAATGTTATCGATTTGTTCAAAGGAAAGGCAGCTGCGGTCATATTCCAGTTTTCCCATTGATTCAATTAGCTTTTCTTTAAAGTGCTTCTTTTGGTTAAACTCTTTTCAACCTAATGGTTCGACTATTCAAAAAGTCATTTCTGATTTTTCCTGTGAAAAGAAGGTACGCACCAAACCTAAGCTTTCTAATTTACCAATGGTTTTATAGATTCAATCAGGTACATTAACGTTTTTGGTACCAGTAGTATTGAAAGCGTTTTGTAGACGTGAAATAGGCGTTCTAATTTCACTGTTAAAGGCTTGAGCATTGGCTTCAGTAATTAGTCATAAATAAAAACCCACAACTTCAACGCCAGCAATCTGACCATAGGCATGAGAGATCATATCTAACCCTGAAAATGAGGTTGCTTTCTTGATGACACGGTAATAGTTCGGCTGCATAAAACTGCAAAGACGCTAATCAGTATAAGGCTCGTAAACATTTTTTGCTAATCTGGCTTAGTCTGATAGTTACCAAAAAGAACTTAGAAGCAGTTTTAAACAAGTTATTAACACTAAAAAGGCACAAAAATGCACTAAATTAGGTCTTTATCAACATTTTGTTAATAACTTTTTATTTTTCAGATGGTTTGAAAATTGAGGTAGAAAAAAGGTGGAATTTTTGGAAAAAGTAAGGGTAATAAAAACAAAAAAGCTATGTTTTTCAGTGTCATTGATAAGTAATTTATTAGAGATTTAAATCCTTTAAATGCAAGCAAACTGTTTCTGTTGTCCTAATGGCAATAGATAGCTAGTAACTAAACAAGGCTTCTTTTCTCTTACTGTTAAGAATTAGCAAAGGTATTTAGTCTATTTCAAAATTTGTTGTTTTCTTGACACTTCTAAATAACCTACTCAATTTATTTAGTGGAGGACAAAAAATGCCTTTAATAAACAAATTGATTAAATCAGCAAAACAGCTGAACTTAGTTGGCAGCACTGCTGCAAGTAGTAGTTTTCTCAACCTCTGTAAAAAGAAAGGAGGTATTACTTAATGAAAGAAAAAATTTCCGAAAAGGAATACAAAGCCTTAATCCGTAAAATTGGAAAAGAACACTTTGATGGTGAAAAAGAAGAGTACGGTGATGGCACAGTTGGAGTTTGAACTTATGAATTGCGAAAATATAAACTTAAACCACCTGTGAAAGTTAAATACGTTACCCAAGAACAATTTCAGGAATATAAAGATTCTAACAATCAGCGACTCATAAAGATTGAAACCACTTTGGCGGCCCAAGGTGAGCAAATAAGAATCCAGGGTGAGCAAATTAAAGAACTTCAAATCGAGCAAAAAGCTCAGGGCGAAACCTTAAAGCTAATCTTGCAAACGCTGCAAAAGATGAGCGATCGCTTGGACAATATGGAAGTAAAAATGGACAAGATGGAAGGAAAAATAGACAAAATAGAAAATAGAATGGACAAGATGGAAGTAAAAATGGACAAAATGGAAAAAAGAATAGACAAACTTGAGTCCAAATAATCAAGGCTCAGAAATAAAAAACCAACAGTGAAACCTAAAGATGTGGTGCTGTTGGTATTTTTATTTAATTCACACAAATAAAAAAACCATCTGCCCAAGGTGAAAAAAACAGACGGCTTTTTGACAATTTTGAAATTAACAGCAAGTTGTAACTTTTAGTGATTTGAATGAAAGGAATATATGACCTTTATTCTTTTAAAAAAAGAGATACATCAATTGTGCTGAAAGCCTTTACGATAAGTAATTTAGAAAACAATGAAAAAATAAAATACGCATTTTTTGGGAACAGAAAATCAGGCCTTCAACACAAAATTTTCGTTTTCCTGCCCCCACTAAATAAATTGAGTTGGGTTTTAAAAAGCGTCAAAGTGATGAAAAGATTGTGTTTTATAGATTAATTTACAAAGCACAAAGTTGAGAAAATGCAAAATTTCCTTATCAAGAGTTTATGGATTTTTAAAATCTATTAATAATTTATAAGACGCCAGCGTCGGAGTGGTGGAATGGTAGACACGCAAGCTTGAGGGGCTTGTGGTCGCAAGACTGTGCCAGTTCAAGTCTGGTCTCCGACACCAATACTAGTATTTGAATGAAGAAGTGGTTTAGTTCAATTTCTAAAAAGAAAGTATCTTTTTCAACCTTACTCTTGTTAGGTTCAGGAATTGTTTTGAGTTCCTGTAGCAATATTGATAAACCAAATGTTTTTCGCACTCTTTCACAGCAAAGCGTAGAAAACAAAGTTGATTACAGTAAGCTACCTAAAGAAAATAAAACGGTTAGAAACTTAGTTTTTGGAACAGCGGAATACAATGATGGTAACTACGTTCTTGTAGTAACCACTGAAACTGACAGTTCTCAAATTAACTTTCTAAATGGTTCAAACAATCAAGCTGTTAGTACCGAAAATTGAGCTGGTGATCTAGGTACTACCGTTAAGCAGGTTCAAAACCGTTATTCAACTTACCCTAAAGGAGTTAAGTTTTTAATTTGGAATGACATTGATCCTAACCCTGTTAAGTGGAATCCGTTTGCACGTTATCCAGTTATCGCTAGTGATAACGAATTAGCTAAGCAAACTGATAAGGACAATTCCGACAAATTAAGAAGAAACGACGAATCTGCCATTCAATACCGCGAAATTGTGACTTTTATTCAAACAGTTTACAGCGGTAGTGTCAATAATCTTATTAACCAGTCCAATGTTCATGCCCAAACGGTTGGCACTGATGTAACTAAAGCAATTGTGATTGCTTTTCGCAAAAACAATTTAGATCAAATTAGTGCGCATTTCTATAATCCTGATAACAGTAACGGCAGTAATGCACCAGGTTCAAACCAACCAAATCAGGACAGTGGAAATAACGGTTCAACAACTCCAGCAGCTTCTGCTGCAGCCGCCGCTAAAAAATCCTATTCAGCTGGATCATTTGGCGTTAAACGCCATGCCGTGCAGGTAAGCATTAACTTTCTCAATTTCTTGGATAGTGTTTACACACCCTTAAACTAGTTATCTAAATAAAAAAAGCAGCAGTTTAATCTGCTGCTTGTATGTTTAATGGGGCGACTGATGGGAATTGAACCCACGAATGCCTGATCCACAATCAGGTGCGTTAACCACTTCGCCACAATCGCCATTAAGGCAGTAATTATTCTAATTTTTACTAATTTAGTTTTTCAAGCGTTAGCTTTTTAATCTTAACCCCTAAACTAACAAAGCGCTGTTCGTATTCGGTCATAATATTGGTACTAGCCAAAGGTGAATTGTGCAGATCTGTCGTTTGCTCAATTATCTTAAAGTGAGCTACTGTTTTCTGCAAGACTTCTAAGGTAAATTCAAACAACTGATCGTTGTCCGTTTTGAATTCTATTAAACCTTGCTTTTTTAAAAGTTGGTGAAACTGCTTGAGGAAATGTGGAGCAGTTAGTCGCCTCAACGTGTGACGCTTTTTTGGTCAAGGATCGGGGAAGTTAATGAAGATTTTGCTAATCGATTGTGGTTTTAAGTACTCTGTTAGCTGGTTGGCATCCAAACACGTTATTAATAAATTACGTGGTTTAACCTCTAAGCGGTTTACCTTATTAATTGCCTTTAAAACAATCGTGGGTTCACGCTCGATTCCCACAAAAAAACACTTTGGGTTTTGCTGTGCTTGCTGGCTTAAAAACCAACTTTTACCACAACCTATTTCCACGAAGAGCGATTCACTTTCAATAGTTGACAGTTGTTCTGGGTTACTAAAGTAAGGGCTGTCTTGTACCCTTACAAGAGCATCTTTAACTTTTCTTAAGCGCACTGTTTATCTAAATTAAAGTAATGATTTTGTTTAGCATACTCATACAGTACACAAGCTACTGTATTGGACAAGTTAATGCTTCTTACAGGGTTTCAAATTGGAATCCGTACCTGGTTCTGCGAGTATTGTTCCATGAGTGTTTGCGGTAATCCCTTGGTTTCTTGACCAAAAACAAAGTACAGTTGTTCCCTGTTATCTGTTTGCATGTTAATTTGGTCTGGGGTAGTAGTACCACTCTTTGTCAACAACCAAATTGCTTTATTTGGTGGTGTTGTTTCAATGAAGTGTTCCCAGGATTTGTGTTCAAACATTTGCACCTTATCCCAACAATTTAACCCAGCACGCACCATCCGCTTATCATTGAGAAAAAAGCCATAGGGCTTAATCAGATGCAAGTTAGCTTTAAAAGCGGTACAGCTCCGAACAATGTTCCCAGTGTTATTAGGAATTTCTGGGCAAAATAAGACGATATTAATCGCTGATTTATACATCAGATAGAAGTTAGTTAAATATTAATAAAATTACTATGCTTAATGAACTTAAAAAAGACACTGTTAATGCCCCAAACTGCATTTGAAATGCAGGGCAAATTAACCACTAAGGAACAGCAGTTTCAAGCTTTTTGACAAAGTAAACGGATTTACCAAAAACTGCACCGCCAAAACAAAGATAAACCACAAAAAATCCTACACGACGGTCCGCCTTATGCTAATGGCAATATCCATGTTGGCCATGCTTTAAACAAAATTTTGAAGGACTTTGTGCTCCGTAGTTGAAACTTACAAGGCTTTGGTACAGTGTTTATTCCTGGTTGGGATTGCCATGGTTTGCCCATAGAGCATGCGGTGAGCAAAAAAGATCCGCAACACTATGCGAGCTTATCATTGAGTGAAAAGCGCGATTTATGCAAGCAATTTGCCCTGTCACAAATTGCCATTCAAAAAGCCCAGTTTCAACGCTTAGGTCTGTTGAATGACTTTAGTAAGTATTACAAAACAATTGATGAAAGCTTTCAACAAAATGAGCTAGACCTGTTTTTACAAGCAGTGAAAAAGGATTTAATCTTCCAAGCGTTAAAACCAACTTACTGATCGCCTGTATCACGCACTTCTCTGGCTGAGGCCGAAATTGAATACAAAGAAGTAAAAACAATTGGACTTTACCTTACTTTTACAGTAGTGCAGAGTGCAGTATTAAATTCAGGTACTAAACTCTTAGTGTGAACCACTACTCCTTGAACGCTGCCTACTAACCAAGCAATTGCCGTTCACCCCCAGTTTGAATACCTGCTGTTTACTTATAATAACGAGCAGTACGTGGTGTTGGCCAGTTTATTTGAATCGCTTAAGACTAAGTTTGGTTGAACTGATGCTATACAAGTACAAACCATTAGTGGTAGCCAATTACAAAACACTACTTATAAACACTGTCTTTATGACAAAGTGAACCCGGTGTTGTTGGGTAATCACGTTTTATGTAATGAGGGTACAGGACTCGTGCATACTTCACCAGCTTATGGTTTGGATGACTTTTATTTGTGCAAGCAAAACAAGTTAAATGAAGCGCTAGTTTCACTTGATGAAAAAGGAGTTTTTAATGATACGTTGAACGATCCAGTTTTAACGGGTTTGTTTTATCTAAAGGCTAATGATGTGATTATTGAACGCTTAAAGCAACACCATAACTTTGTCTTTAGTGAAAGCTTTTTGCACCGCGAACCCCACGATTGACGCAGTAAGACTCCGGTGATTTACCGTGCCTCCAAACAGCTCTTCATTAAAACTAAATCAATTCAAAGTAAGCTAAAGCGTCAAATTAAAAGGGTTAAGTTTGTTAATAACAAGAATAAAGAGCGCCTACAAGAAATGCTGTTGCAACGTGCTGAATGGTGTATTTCCAGACAACGAGTATGAGGCTTGCCGATTCCCTTAATTTATGCAGATAACCAACCCTTACTGGATGTGACTACCATTAAATACACCATTCAACAGCTCAAAAAGTACGGGATTGACAGTTGGTTTGAAAAGGATATTAATTTTTTTTTAAACCCAAAGAAAATACAGCCAGGAGTTGAATATAAAAAGGAAACTGATACCTTGGAAGTATGGTTTGACTCTGGTTCAACTTACAACGTTTTAATTAGTAATAAACTGAACTTTCCCGCTGATCTTTATTTGGAGGGTAGTGACCAATACCGCGGTTGGTTTAACTCATCCGCCAGTTGCGGTATTATCCAAACTGACCAATTACCCTTCAAGAGTTTGATTTCCCATGGTTTTACCTTGGATGAACATGGTAATAAGATGTCCAAGTCACTCGGTAATGTGGTCGACCCTTTAAAGTTGTGTGATCAGTATGGCGCAGACATTCTGCGTTTATGGGTAACTAATGTTGATTGACAAGTGGACAACCGCATAGGTGACAACATTATCAAGCAAATTGTCGAGCAATACCGCCGCATTCGCAACAGCTTATTGCGCTTTATATTGGGTAACCTCAACCACTTTAACTTTGGTGAGATGAAGGATTATCGTTTTGCTCTAGAGGACAAAATCGTAATCCATAAAACTAATGCATTGGTACAAGAATTGCACCAGTGGTTAAAGCAATACAACTTTTTAAATTGCTTAAAGGCCATTAATAAGTTTGTGTTGTGGTTATCGGGTTGGTATTTTGAAATTATTAAGGACACACTTTATTGTGATGCTAAAACTAATCCTAATCGGTTGGCTAAGCAGGCAGTATTGAACTATATCTTTACCCAGTTAATTGGTTTCTTAAATATCTTTATTCCCCATACTGCCGAAGATGCTTGACAGAATTATCTTTTGCCTAAAAAGCCGGTTAGTGTAAACCTGTTTGCAGGACCAGCCATGTTTAAAGTTGCTAATGTTAAAGGGTTAGATCGCTTACACGAAAGCTTTAGCGCCATTAAAGACCGGGCTTATGCAGCCATTGAACAAGCACGTCAAAATGGTGTGATTACTAAAAACAACCAGGTTGTATTGACATTGGGTGTGGATTCTACTAGTGCAATTGATCAACGTCTTGTAAAACATTTAGCAGTTTGGCTAAACGTAAACCAGGTAAATATAACGAATGACCCCAACGAAATTAAGGTTGAACACACCGATCAAGTCATGTGTGAACGATGTTGGAACTTCCAAACCCAAATTTACCCTAAAAAAGGACACCAATTGTGTGCAAGGTGTTTTACTTTTCTTAAAAGGTAATTGTGAGAGACAAAGTCAATATTAATACTGTTGATATTAGCCAACTAGAAGTATTTTTTCAACCAGCTAAAAAACCCGCTAAACAAACTATTGTGTTTGCGCACGGTTTTTCAGTGCACCATTCTTATTTTAAGAGCTTTTCTGAAACGCTGGTGGATTATGACTATTACGCACCCTTGTGACCGGGTCATAACCACCATGGTTTTACTGACAAGGAATTGTCACCTATTCACTATGCCCATTTATTGGTAGCTTGAATTGAAAAGCAAGATTTAGAAAACATTGTTTTAATAGGACACAGCATGGGTGGGGCAGTGGCTAGTTATGCATTGCAGTTTTTAAAACCACAACGAGTGGAAAAACTAGTGCTCTTAGCGCCACTGTCTTATTCCAACTTGTTGAATTACTACAAGATTAAAAAGGCTTTTAAAAAGAAGGACGAAAAGCTGTCTTACTTTAAGCGGATGTTTCAACCAAAGTTTCCTGATTTACAAAACGATGGACAGTGACAAATGGAGTTAGACAAGCATACTGCTATGTGCAAAAAACTCACCTTTCAGATCTTTAAGGAATTGTCGCGCTTAAACAGTGCTTATAAAACTATTACCATACCAGCCTTTTTACTGTTGGCTCAACATGATGATTTTATGCCTACAAAAGCTACTTTAAACTACTTTAACCGCTTTTTGATTAAGAAAGGTAACTTGCAATCAGGGGTTATCTTACACAGTCAACACCAAATGTTTAACAGCAAGCATGAAAGTTTCTGTAAAGCAATGCACGATATTTTGAAGCATAATAAACTAGGTAAAATTTACTAGGTATGGCACAAACAACCATTAACGAGCAAACCTTGGTGAATGAGCAAAGACTTTTAGCTTACGATTGCTTTCAAAACACCAATAAAGTGGGATTACTTTCCGCTTTAGAATACTTAGATTTTGTCAATCACCTAGTTAAGTCGAATCAGATTAAATACTTATTAGTACCATCAGCGAGTCAAACAGTTTACCAACACGTTTTCTTTGATCACTTTCGCTTTTTAAGTTTTGACAATAACTTATTAAGTGGTTTTGGTTTAGCGATTAGGTTACATAAAGAAGCGGAAACAGTGTTTATGTTGGTCGAAAAAACCAAACAAACAGAAACAGAAATTAAAAAGCTGTTAGAAGCAGTTAAACAGTTTTCCGGGCTGAAATTAGTGGTTTTACTAGTTAATTCTCCGTTTGAAAATAAGCGAACAAAGCTTTCTTATGAAATCGTTAAAATCATTAAAAAGCACGGTTATCAGTACAAACGTTATTGCCGCAAAAACTTTGAAAAGAAGTTTTTTAATACTTGGAACCACCAAAAGCGCAAGCAAAAAACAAAGAATAACCTTTTCTTTGTCGAGTTAAATTCACAGTTTGCTTTTGGCACTTCTATGGCTAACAGTAACAGTTTTGACCTGAGCTTTACCAGTTTCAAAGAACGCTTTAATACTGAAAATAACTTAGACATTGATGTGCACTTCAACGTACCACACAAGTATTTACTCAAAAACTTGGAGAGTATTAAGCACCACTTACAAATAGATAACAATACCATTTGAAAGCAAGCCTTTATTAACTTTGCGGGACAATTATTGCTGTATTTTGAAAACTTGCAAGTGTTTGCCCAAGAAGCTAGCACTTTACAAGTTAATGCAATTGTGATTAAACAAGATGCCTATTTTATTGTTGAAGTAATGAAGGGTTACAACTATGACAATAATTGCATCTGTTTATTAGAGGCCAATAAAGATCAAAACGTTGGTTTAACCACCGTAAGCACTAATACTCTAATAGGTGACATCAAGCAATACGAGTCTTGTTTCTTTATTGAAAAGTAAACTAAAAGCATTAACTTTGAAAGCGTATTAGCTTTATTTGTGATATCTGAAGCACTAAAAATAAAGTGGTTAAGAAAAGAATTTGGAAAGAGTTTCTGAAAAAAATGAATATAGGGTTTAAGAAGTTTAAAACTTCAAAGCTTTATTATTCAGATGTTCTTTTCTTGAGACCCTATCCATATCTTTCTCAAGCATATAGATTAATAGAAATCTGTTCAAAAGATTTAGAGGTATAAGTATTTGCCTCTAACAATTGAGCGTTTCACATTAGTGGAGTGCTCTTTTGTTTTATATTGAAAAAAATGGAAAACTCAAAGAGAGATGAGATTAATAAGTTTTTCCGAGGGTGTGCAGCTAAAGAAGAACAAGCAAAACAAAAAAAAGAATTCAAGAAATTGAATTAAAAACGAAAGAAGAATTAAAAAAGTGAGACACTGATAAATTTAGCTGTGAAAGTTTTGGTAGTTGTGAAACTAATAAAAAAAGATGTTTATTGTTTTCAATTCTTATTTAAGAAAAATTTAGAGGAAAACTTAGAGGATGATCATAAAGAAGAGGTATTGGATAGAATAGAAGGTTTATTCAAAAGTCTAAGAAAGGGAGGAAGCTTTAAAGAAGACGATCAGTCTAAAGATTTAATTAAGCATTTAAAAAGCATTAAAAAATGATCAGAGAACGAAGATAAGAAGCATCTCAAAGAATTAAAAAAGTACCTTAAATCTTCAATGGACACCAAACTACCATCAGAAGATCATTGAAATGCCAAAGAAGCTAAAGAACGACTAGCTTCTGCTAAAAAAGACGCTTTATTAGAGTTGGACTCAGAATGATATACCACCTTTGATCACGATAAAAGAGAATAACTGCAAGCTGTTAGAAGAGCTACTGATGAGTTTTATAAGGAAAAAGCACAAGCAAAAATCAATGAACTTATTAAGTTGATCAAAGAAAGAAAAGCTCAAGAATTAAGGAAAAGTAATGAGGAGTGGGTTGCTAAAGCGAAATTGGTTGCAAAAAAGAAAACTAAAAATTAAATTAAGTTTTCTCCGCTTTAATTAACAATTTTCTTTTATATAAATAGGATCAAAGATAAAAAAATGAGTACCAAACCGTTAATCTTATTGTTAGCTAACTCCAAAAATTCAATTAACCGGAAGTTTGCTAAAGCTTTGGAACAACAACTCAATGCTGAATTAATTGAACTAGTTGACTACCAAGTGGATTTTTATTGTGAAGATTTGGAAAAGGATCATTTTCCCGAAAAAATTAAGAGTTTAGTGCGCAAACTACACGATCACAAAACGCTAATTTTTGTCACTCCAGAACACAACGGTTTTGTCCCTGCCTTTGCTAAAAACACAATCGACTGGATGACCCGCGATACCCAATACGGTAAAAACCAGTTTTTAAAGGAGCTTGATGGAATTATTTGCTGTGTCACTCCTGCAGCTAAGAGTGGTGGTAAGACAGTGCTGGAACTACTCACTAAATTCTTTAGTTTTAGTGGTCTCAACGTTAAGGGAGCCGTGTTAGTAAATGGCTATCATGATGGCTTTGATTTTCAGCCATTTATCACTGACGTACAAAAATTGATATAATGTAGCAAACTTTACAAAGCCCATTAGCATGCGGCCCTTTTGTCGCTGTTAGTGGCTTTTTACTGTTATTTTTAGCCCTTTTTTGTACACGAATGTCACAAAAACCTAGTTTCTTTCAGAAAAAATACTCACCCACTGCTACCCGCCGTTACTATGGCAAAATTGCCACTGATTTTGTGCAACCTAATCTGGCTGATATTCAGATTAGGAGCTATCAAACTTTTCTAGATCACGATCTGGAAAACCTGATTGCTGCTTATTTTCCAATTAAGTCCCCTAATGATCGTTACACGATCAACTTTAAGGGTTTGCGTCGTACCGCTCCTGAACGTAATGAAGCCCAATCACGCTCTGAGTCCAAGACCTATGAAATTGGTATTTACGCTGACTTAGAATTAATTGATTCCGCTACCGGAACCATTAAAAAGCCGCGCAAATCCAAGAAGAACAGTGCCACCAGTAGTGTCGATGGCGTTTTCTTAACTAACTTACCATTGATTACCCGCGATGGGGTCTTTATTGTCAACGGGATTGAGAAGTTTGTGATTGCCCAAATTACCCGTTCACCGGGGATCTACATGCTCACTAAGTCCCAGTTAAAATTGTCTAGTTCGCGTAAACGGGTACAAGAAGGTTATGTATGTGAAGTATTACCAGCCAACGGTTCGGTAATGCTGATCTACATCTCCAATAAAAAGAAGATTGAAGATGCCTTTGTGCAAATCTTGCTCCGGGATGCTGTACGTGAAGGGGCAAAGATCTTCCCGATTACCACCTTGCTCAAAGCCTTTGGGATGAGTGGCAAGGAAATCCTCAAAGTTTTCAAAAACAACGAGTTTATTACCCGTTCCTTAGAAGCGGAAGTCTACAACGCTAAGGATTTCTTAAACAACGTTGACCCTGAAATTAAAAACTTATTAAGGGAATTCCGCGATGGCAAAACTGATCTCCGCCGTAAGGGGATTGCCTCTGACCAAAAGATCCGCAGCTTAGTGAGTGACTATGTCCTTTTAGAAAAGGAACACAAAGCGCTCAGTGAAGCTAAACCAAATGACCCTAAAGTAGGTCAGTTAGAAGCGGACATGGATGAGTTGATGGATAAAATCATCACCGAACGGGCTGCTAAACACATTGTTCATGAATTGTCCATTTCACTACGTGGTTTAGAAAACACCGATGAATGTCCGGAAAACAGTTACCACGCTTTACTGTGTTCACGTTTCTTCCGTCAAAGAAGGTATAACCTCTCCGCTGCTGGTCGTTATAAGGTATCACGTAAGTTAAGAATTACCGAGCGGATTTACCAAAAAACACTTGCTTGTGACCTTCATTTAAAAAACGGGGAACTCTTATTAAAGAAGGGCACCTTATTAGTTAAAGAAGAAATCGACAAGATTAAGCAAGCTGCCCAAAACAACCAAATTGACTTTGTCCAAAAGATTAAGTTAACCACTGATGGTAGTGCTGTTAACCTTTCCCCTGAATCGTTGTTGTATGAATCACTTGATGTTTATGTGAACAACGACAACTTCGATGTATCCGTGCCAGTGGTGGGGATCCACAACGATAACGATCTCAATAAGGCAATTACTTTAAGTGACTTTATTGCCTCGATTAGTTATGTGATTAACATCCCTTCGGCCATCGGTAAGTACGATGACATTGATCACTTAGGTAACAAACGCGTCAAGTTAATTAACGAGTTAATTAGTTCCCGTTTGGAAAGTGGAATCACCCGCATGGAGCGCTTCTTAAAGGAAAAGCTCACGATTGCTGATGGAGTGAACCGTGGTCAACAAATTAACGAAGAGGGTCAAGTAATTGAACAAGCGGAAAAGAAGGAATTGACCATTAAATCCTTAATTAATTCCAAACCTATTCAAATTGTCATTCGTGACTTCTTCAACACTCACCAGTTGACCCAGTTCTTAGATCACCAAAATCCACTTTCAGAATTAAGTAATAAGCGCCGGATTTCCGCCATGGGTCCAGGGGGTATCTCCCGCGAAGACCCGAACTTGGATATCCGGGATGTGCACTATTCCCAATATGGTCGGATTTGTCCAATTGAAACACCGGAAGGGATGAACATTGGTTTAATCATGTCGTTGGCTTCCTTTGCCAAGATTGACGAAAACGGATTCCTAATGGCGCCTTACCGCAAGATTAAAAATGGTGTCATTACCGATGAAGTTGAATACCTCACGGCATTAAGGGAAGACGAGCACATTATTGCCGAAATCTCTTCGTTGGTCAACATTGACGAAAACAACAAGATCTTAGATAAGGAAATTATTGGTCGTTACCGCTCGATGCAAGGGTTGTATGATCCCTCGAAGATTGACTACATCGACGTGGCCCCTCATCAGGTAGTGTCCATCGGTTCGTCCTTAATTCCCTTCTTGGAAAACGATGACTCAGCGCGGGCATTGATGGGTACCAACATGCAACGCCAAGCCTATCCTTTAATTAAGCCTTACGCTCCCGTTGTGGGTACAGGTCAAGAGTACAAGATTGCTCGCGACTCCGGTTTGACGATGTTAGCACCTTGCTCAGGTACGGTAAAGTATGTAGACAACAGTAAGATCACGATTGAAAGTGACAGTGGTGAACAGCACACTTTGGATCTAATTAAGTTTGAACGTTCCAACCAAAATACCTGCTACAACCACGTTCCCTTAGTAGAAAAGGGGCAACGGGTAACTAAGGACGAAGTGATTGCTGATGGTCCTGCAGTTAACAAGAGTGAGCTGTCTTTAGGGCAAAATGTCCTTGTCGCCTTTACGACCTGAAACGGGTACAACTATGAGGATGCGATAGTGATTTCCGAGCGCTTAGTGAAGGATGATGTTCTAACCTCCTTAACGATTAACGAATACGTAGCCCAGTGTTTATCGACCAAAAACGGTGATGAACAAATTACCCGTGATATCCCCAACGTTAGTGATGCTAACAAGCGTTACTTAGATGAAAAAGGCATTATCATGGTCGGTGCTGAAGTTAAGGAAGGTGATGTCCTTGTCGGTAAGGTATCCCCTAAGGGACAGGTTGAAGTATCACCTGAAGAAAAGCTGTTTAAGGCCATTTTCCCTGAAAGTGTGCAAAACGTCCGTGACTCTTCCTTAAAGCTCCCTCATGGTGGTGATGGGATTGTGTCCTGTGTCAAGCGTTTTAGCATTGCCAACGGTAATGAACTTAATGATGGTGTCATCGAAATGATTAAGGTCTATGTGGTGCAAAAACGCAAGATCCAAATCGGAGATAAGTTGGCAGGGCGCCATGGTAACAAAGGGGTTATCTCTAAGGTTGTCCCAGTAGCGGACATGCCCCACTTAGAAGATGGTACTCCAGTCGACATCCTCTTAAACCCACTGGGGGTACCGAGTCGGATGAATATTGGCCAAATCTTTGAAATGCACTTGGGTTATGCAGCACATAACCTTGCCAAGCGAATGTTAATTAGTGCTTGTTTTGATGACAAGAAGGCTCAAGCACTTTCAACCGAAATTAACCAGCCACAGTACAAACTTGACCGCTTAATTACTGGTTTAAAAGCCCAAATTACGAACCGCGGTCTTAAAGACGAGCAGGCAGCCTTGGCCCAACTCAATAACGGTGACATTGCTTTAGTGCTCAAGGAAATCGGCATGAGCTTTGATGACCTCCACTTTAAAGTAGCGACCCCGATCTTCCAAGGGGTGAACTTCCAAGACTTGCAAGACATCATGGATGAAGCAGGATTGAAACCAGCGGAAACGCACGGGAAGTTCAAGCTGATTGATGGTCGCACTGGTTTACCATTTGAAAAACCAATTTCCTTGGGAATCATGTACATGATGAAGTTAAACCACATGGTTGATGACAAGATCCATGCTCGCGCTGTCGGTCCTTACTCCAAGATTACCCAACAACCATTGGGTGGTAAATCACAAAATGGGGGCCAACGCTTTGGGGAAATGGAAGTGTGAGCCTTGGAAGCTTACGGCGCTGCTTACAACCTTCAGGAATTACTTACCATTAAGTCCGATGATGTGCAGGGCCGGAATAAGGCCTATGCCGCGATCGTTAAGGGCGCTGCCTTCCCCGAACCAGGTATCCCCGAATCGTTTAAACTGTTAACGAAGGAACTACAAGGGTTAGCGTTGAGTGTGTCCTTTATTTACGATGACAACACCCAACAAGATTCCAACAACGTTTCAATTCTCCAAGCTGATGGAGAACAGGACGATCTCTTTAATGACTTTGAATTTGACACGGAGGGTTATTAATTAATGACAAAGCGTAATAAAAAGAACAACAAGCTGTACAAGAACATTAAGGCAATTAAGCTTTCGATTGCTTCCAACGACACGATCCTAAACTGATCCGAAGGGGAAGTTACCAAGGCGGAAACGATTAACTATAAGTCCTTAAAACCCGAACCTGGTGGTTTGTTTGATGAAGCCATTTTTGGTCCAGTGAAGGACTATGAGTGTGCTTGTGGGAAGTTTAAGAAGATTAAGTACCGTGGCGTGCGCTGTGATCGCTGTGGTGTTTGGGTAACCGAATCAATTGTGCGCCGGGAACGTATGGGCCACATTGCCCTAGTCAGTCCGGTAGCGCACATCTGGATGTCGAAGGAACTGCCTTCCCCTTCCAAGATCTCCTTAGTGTTAAACATCTCTTATAAGGAAGTGGAACAGGTCTTGTACTTTGTTAACTACATAGTATTAGATACTGGGAAGATCAAAGATCCCAAGATCATGCCGTTTAAGTTTAAGGAAGTGTTGGACTTAGCAGGCAAGGGTTCTTTAACCACGCGGCAAAAAATGCGCCGGGTGATCGGTTACATCTTCCGGAACCTGATTAAGAACAGGAGTAGCGAAGACTACCGCAAGGGGAAGATCTTTTATGAAAGCTTAAAGAACAGTTCGTTACCGTTCTCCTTAAATGATGCCTTTAACTACATTAAGAAGTACACTGGCTTCCGCGTTGGTATCGGGGCTGAAGCCATCTTAGAATTGCTCAACAAGATTGACCTTAACTATGAGTTTAGTAAGCTCAATGATGCGTTACGGAAGGCTAAGAAGGATAGTGTTGAGTATGCTAAGGTTAAAAAGATCTTGCGTCAATTGGAAACAATTAGCTGGTTTAGAAATTCGAAGCTGCACCCGAAAAACATGATCCTGCACACGGTGCCAGTGATCCCGCCAGACATCCGGCCGATTATCCAGTTAGATGGTGCTAAATTTACCACCAGTGACATTAATAACTTCTACAGAAGGGTAATTATCCGTAACGACCGTTTACGCCGCATCTTGGAAGATGGTACCGTACCTGCCATTGTGGTTAACAACGAAAAGCGCTTGTTACAAGAATCAGTTGATGCCTTGTTTGACAACTCGTCGCGCCACAAGCCAGCGTTATCCAAAGACAAACGTTCCTTGAAGTCACTCACCGACCGCTTAAAAGGGAAACAAGGGTTGTTCCGTCACAACCTTTTAGGTAAACGGGTGGACTATTCTGGTCGGAGTGTAATTGTGGTGGGTCCAGAACTAAAGATGTATGAGGTCGGGATTCCAGCATTAATGATCCTCAAGCTGTTCAAACCATTTATTATTCACGGGTTAATTAATAAGTTTGACAGCAACGGTAACGAAATTAGACCAATTGCGTCCTCGATTCGGCAAGCGGAGGACATGATTAAAAATCAGGACGACCTGATCTGGGGGATTGTGTATGATGTCATTAAGGACCGTCCGGTGTTATTAAACCGGGCACCTACTTTGCACCGTTTGGGAATACAGGCCTTTGAACCGCGGATTGTCGATGGGAAAGCGATTCGCCTACACCCGTTAGTGACCACTGCTTTTAACGCTGACTTTGACGGTGACCAGATGGCGGTGCACGTTCCGTTGAGCGAAAATGCCGTTAACGAAGCGCGTGCTATTCTGTTAGCTTCCAAGCACATCTTGGGACTAAAAGATGGCCGGCCAATTGTCACCCCAACCCAGGACATGGTGTTAGGTAACTATTACCTCACTACTGAGCGTAAGGGTCAAACGGGTGAAGGCATCATCTTTGGTACCGTGCATGAAGCCCGCGCGGCATACGAAGCGGGCAAGGTGCACCTCCACGCCATTGTCGGCATTAGCACCAAAGCCTTTCCAAACAAGCACTTTGAAGCTCAAGGTACTCTAATCACTACGGTTGGTAAGATTATCTTTAACGATGTGTTAGGGGACAACATCCCTTACATTAATGAAGGGGAATTTGATGAACATGCGTGTCCGCAAAAGTTCATAGTACCACCAAGTGGTGATGTGCGTGCTGCGATTGCCGCACACCAAGTGCTCCCTGCCTTTGGTAAGAAGGTCATCTCCAAGTTAATTGACTTACTTTACACGGTGGTTGAATTTAAGGATCTACCACGGATCTTGGACAACATTAAGGCCTTAGGCTTTAAGTACTCGACCCACTCTTCCACCACTGTATCGGTGTTTGATATTCCGAAGTACTCCAACAAACAGCAGTACTTTGATGAAGCGGACCAACAGGTCTTGAAGTACAAGCAGTTTTACAACAAGGGTTTACTGACCGATGATGAACGGTATAAACGGGTGGTGAAACTGTGAAACGGTGTGAAGGAAAAGGTGTCGAGTGAGATCCAGGACTTAATTAAACGTGAAGAGTACCGTGATAACTCGATTGTTGTCATGGCCGATTCCGGGGCGCGGGGTAATATCTCCAACTTTACCCAGCTGTTTGGGATGCGGGGGTTAATGAGTAAGAGCTTTAACTATGAACGCAACAACCAGTCCAAAATTATTAAGGACACGATTGAGGTTCCTATTAAGCACTCCTTCCTGGAAGGTTTAACGATTAACGAGTACTTCAACTCATCTTATGGGGCGCGTAAGGGGATGACCGATACCGCCATGAAAACGGCTAAGTCTGGTTACATGACCCGTAAACTGGTGGATGCAACCCACGAATTGATTATTAACCACGATGAATGTGGTACACGCAAGGGAATTGTGGTCGAAGCAATTGTGGAAACCAAAACCCGTTCGTTGGTGGAATCACTGTTTGACCGCATTGTCAACCGTTACACGATTGGACCAATTTTAGATCCCGAAACCAAGGCGGAAATTGTCCCTGCTAACAGCCTAATTACCCAAGAGTTAGCCAAGCAAATTTGTGCCACTTCGATTAAACAAGTGTTAGTGCGCTCTGTGATTTACTGTGAACGCGAAAACGGCGTGTGTCAGTACTGTTTCGGGGTCGATTTGTCCACCGGCAAACTGGTGGAATTGGGTACCGCTGTGGGTGTAATTGCAGCGCAATCGATCGGTGAACCAGGAACCCAGTTAACGATGCGTACCTTCCACACCGGGGGGGTTTCGACCGAAAACAACTTGGCCCAAGGGTTTGAACGTTTAAAGCAAATCTTTGAAGTAGTCGCCCCTAAGGATTACGAGCGCTGTGTCATTTCTGAAGTTAAGGGGGTAGTTAAATCGATTACTACCACCCAAAACGCGCAGGAAGTGTTGATTGAATCTAGTGTCGATGAACGCACTTACTCGATTCCGTTTAGTGCGCAACTGCGTGTCAAGGTCGGTGATGCAGTAGAACTAGGTTCGAAGATTACCGAAGGTTCGATTGACATTCGCCAGTTATTACGGGTTGCTGGGATCCAACGGGTACGCCAGTACATGATTGTCGAAATCCAAAAGGTGTACCGTATTCAGGGGATTGAGATTGCTGATAAGTATGTCGAAATTATTATCCGCCAGTTGACGAGCTTACTCCAAGTAACCGATGCTGGCAGCAGTAACCTGTTTGTGGGTCAACTGGTACACAGTCACCACCTCAATGAACTCAACAAGAGCTTGTTGCTGTCGGGGAAGATGCCAGTGATTGCCATTAACCAGGTGTTTGGGATCGATGAGGCGGCCAGCAAGTCGAACTCCTTCTTGAGTGCCGCATCCTTCCAAGACACCAAGAAGATCTTGACCGATGCTGCGGTAAAAACCCAAGTTGACTACCTCTTAGGGTTGAAAGAAAACGTGATCATTGGGGGTAAGATCCCGGCTGGTACTGGGTTTTTAACCGATGAAGAATTGGCCTACCTCGGTGCCAAAACGGTTCAAGAGGAGTATTAAAAACCACTAAACTATCGATTAAAGAAGCACTGGCACTAGCTGGTGCTTTTTTAATTGTTTGAACAGTGAAAACTAAGTTGGGAAACTGTGAATGAAATCAATGATCTAGCAAAATTAGAATAAGTTAACTTTGAAGTTGCAGTACAAATTATTTTTTAGTAATGGAACAGGACATCAATAACCAGACTGGTAAGAAAATCTTTTTAAACGAGGAGTGTTTTTTGGAACTGGAAAAGCTCCCCCAGCACGTCTCGGTACTAGGTGTGAGTGGTTTTGGTAAGTCCAATATCTTGCTGCACTTTTTGAAGTATGCAATTGACAACGACCATCCCTTAATTTTTGTGAATGGTAAGGGTGATAAGGAATTAATTACCCAGTTTGAACACTACCAAACGAGCGCCAAACAACTAAGTCCCGAAGACGGTTTTGATACGGTTAAGTTAGTGGCACTCAAAAATACTAGTGCCAAAATTTGGAGCTTAGATGACAGAATTGCCACGATTAAGTACAACCCGTTTAAGTAAAAAACACCCAAACAAATCATTACTTTAATCTTGGAAATGTTTGGTTATAACGATATGGTGGAAAACACCAAGGACAGTGCTTATTATTGACGTAATAAGAAGGCCATTTTGCAAGTTTTAGTACCTTTAGTAATTGCAAAGGAAGGTCCCCACAATTTGAGTTTTAAGAATTTAGCGCGTTACTGTAGCAAAGGACAAATGAAGTATTACTACGTGACTTTGATATTTTTGCTAAATTTGAACCCAGTTTGTTTAAAAAAATTCACAAAGAAAAACGCCGAAAAGAAATTTTAGAAATGAAAGAAAAAGGTCGCTTTCAACCTTCCAATCAAATTTTTGTAGAAAAAATTGATGAATACTATACGGAGCATGTTCAAACCATTGACACAAAGGACTTTGAAAATTTAAGAGAAAACCTCAGGGAACTAGCGGAAATTGGTTCAATCGATTCTAATGGTGTGGGATTGATAGATATTATCAAACTGCCAAGATGCTGTTTTGTTTTCCATTAGCAGCATGTACGACATGATTAATGCCAAGTACTTGGGCAAGTTAATCTTTTTGGATTTTGGCCAAACAATTACGAGTTTGGAAGAAACGAGTGATAACTCGACCTTTTTTATTGCTGATGAATTTGGTAATTTTGGGAGCCACTATGTGGGGGTGGTATTGGAGCAAGTCCGCTCGTTCAATACTGTAGTTATCCTGTCCTATCAATCATTTGCTAACCTGCGCAATATTGGTGGTGATAACTTTAAATCACAGATTATTAACAACACCAGTACCCTAATTGCCCACCGCTTAATTGACATGATGGAAGCAGAAGAAGTGGCTAACCTGTATGGGGTTGATATTACCTGTGCTAGTGAAATTAAAAGTTTAAAAGTGGGTCAAGCACTAGTGCGCAGTATCTCTAGTTATTATGGCGAAATCAAAGACTGGCTGGTGCAACAAATCGATAAAAGCTAACAGTATTATTTGTTTTTAACAGTTGATTGTCAACACAGTAAAGTACAAAAACTACAATTATTAACGCATTAAATTTTTCTGTTGTTGTAGTTGCTTTAATTCATTTCGGTTAGTAATTTAACTATTTGGTTAAACCGTTTTTAACCAAACTTGAAATTAATTAAAAAGAAACGTTTACTTCTCAAAACGTTATCGTTAAGCTTAGCTGGTTTAACAACTACTCTAGCTATCGTTGTTTGACCGACTTTAACTGAAAAAACAAACCAGTCAGTTAGTGACTTTACCTTAAGCAACCAACGCTTTGAACAAAACCAAAGCAACCGCTACCAGTTGCAATTTAATTCTGGTATTAGTCAAGCTGACCTGGATTACACCACCAAACACACTAACTGAAAGGCTAACTTTGAACAGTTGCAAACTAAGTTTAAGGACAATTCGCTTAACCCACAACAGTTGGGTGTGATTGATGTTTACAACCTGTTGAGTGGATTGGAACAAAGTACGCGTGATACCGTTAAGTTAATTAATGACTTAAATGCAAAGGTATTACTAGCAAATGCCGTTTTTCCGGTGCACGAGGCATTTCAATTGCCCCAAGTACCCGAACAGCTGTTTACCATTTTGGGTAGTGATTTCTTTCCTCAATTAACCCCTAAGGGTTTAAATGTGACTGAGAATATTACGACAGTTTTGCAACAATACAAACTTCAAAGCATTGCGTTAAAGCAGTTTGATCTGAAACTAGAAAAACAACCGGACATTGTGAAGCGCTACAAGATGCGTTACAGCTTCGTAATCCAATGAGATTTTGAAACAGTTTATACGGGTGTAAACAGTACAACCAACTTAGCTTTTTCAGTTAAGGCAATGACCACTAATTTTGCTAACTTACAGGAATTGCAAGACAGCTTGGTTTTACGTGGCCAGAACTTAACTACACAACTTTTTTGAAAGCCAACGGTCAAGCGGTTAGTGTTGGGTAATAACAATGATTTAACAACTGTAGCAAAAGCAGCTGTTGGTGATAATTTATTTACCACCCAAGCTAATTTAACCAAGTCAGTTTTGGATCAAACCGTGCTAAAAGAGGCTGAATCAAGGTTTGAAGCAACTGTTTTAAAACCGTTCATTGAAGCACGGCAAAAGGCACTAGCGGAACACCAAGCACACCAAAAAGTCTTAGAGGAGCAACGCCAAAAACAGCTCGAAGAATTAAAACAAAAACAAAAGGAAGCTGAATAGCTAGCAGAAGTAAGCAAATCGCTTGAGTCAGTGCAAGCCTTTAAAGAATACTGGCAAAAGCAAAAGAAAGATGTTACCGATAAAAAGCAGCTGTTAGAAGCTTTAAAACTTTCCTTTGCCAAAGAACAAAATAAGACCTTTGCCTTTTTGATTAAGAACTTCCAGGACGGTATTAGCAATTATTACCCAAATGACCAAGAAGATCAAAGTGAGGCTGCTAAAACTGCTTTTGGTACACAAGGTATCGCCTTTCCCCAATCTGGTTTAAAGGGCATCTTTATGTCGGAATGGTTGCGTAAACAGCTAGGGGAAAAGGCCAAGATTAACTTAGACATAAAGAGCTTAAAGGTAACTGATTCAAAGATAAGTCCTACCATTAAATGGAACAAAGATATCGGTATTAAGCGAAATCAAGACAAACCTTACAACTTCCGCTTTGAGATTGACATTGAATATCAAGGTAATTACAAATTAAGTTGATTAGAAGCCATTATTGCCAAGTTTTCTGGTATTCCCGGAGAGTGAAAGGGTAAATTGAATTTAAAATTTATTGTTGATGGTGATTTAAGTTGAGAGATTGTCCAAAAGCCCGATTACCCAGGTTCGTTGTTCCAGTTTGATGATCAAAAGCAACAGCTGTTATTTAAGCTCCATGTGTGAGAAAAAATTACGGTGCAAGAGCCAGAATTCATGGAATTAATTAAGTCACAAAACCTCCATAACTTAGAACTACGTACCGAGTCCACAAAGCCGCCAGTAGTGGATTTAGCGAGTTATTTACACTACCAACTGTTGAAGTTAAATCAACAGTAATCAAGGCATCATTAAACATTCTTAAAGTTGTTTGAGCCGTTTATGCTTCATTTTCCGATGAAACCGTTTTTTGTTCGGTGAAAAAACTAAAATTTATTAAATTTAAATTTTCCCTGTCGTCTTAGTTTTCACTTTTTAAAAGTAAACCAATCTTTTTCTGTCACACTGACACCTTTACATTGAAACCAACTAAAAGTTTCCACTTCAAGACGCAATCATTTTTGCTTTCGCTCCTTTCAGCAACACTAACTTTTAGTGTTTTTGTGGTACCCACTTTTTCCCAAAATGGCTCAGCTACTGATCCACAAACTGTAAGTTTAAACAGCAGTAGCTTTGAAAAGCATAACAGTAAGAAATTCTTATTGAAGCGCAAAACTGCTTTAAGTAACGCTGAGTATGAAAACCTTTCCAAGCAAACTAACTGAGCGCAAAACTTTGGTGAATTCCAAAAACGGTTTGCCCAACGAGCAATTGACCCAGAGCATTTTACACTTACAGATGTTTACAACCTCTTTAGTGGTTTTGAACAAACAGCACGCAGTTTAGTTAATGTAGCCAATGACTTGCAAAAACGAGTTAATGCGGCAAACGAAATCTTTCCCGTAGAGGACAATGCTTACTGTCCCTAAAGTGCCGGAAAACTTCTTTAGTTTCTTTCAGGAAGATTACTTTCCGCGGTTAACTCCCCGTGGTTTGAACATTGCCGATAATGTGGCTTCCTTGTTTAATGACTACAACTTAAATTCAATTGACTTTACTGGTTTTAACCTAAAACTGTTGCGCCAAAACGACATTGTTTTAAAGAATAAGGTGCGTTACAACTTCGCTCTTCAAATGGGCTTTGACACGGTTTACGCTGGAAAGAACACCACTATTTTAAAGTTTAGTTTACAAGCCCAAACAATAAACTTCACTAGCTTACAAGAACTACGTGATAGTTTTGAAAACAATGGCAACACTCTTTCAACCCATCTATTCTGAAAGCCAGTGGTAGAACAATTAACCACAGATGGTGGCAATGATCTTACCAACATTGCTAAAACAGCAATTGGTGAAAGTTTGTTTAACCTCAAGGTTAACTTAACTGATTCAATAATTGATCAAAGCGTTTTACAGCAAGCGCAAAAATCATTTGAGGACAAGATCTTAGATCCGTTCCACGCTGAACGAGTTGAAGCTAAGCGCATTCATGATGAAGAAGCAAGACGCTTAGAGGCGGAACGAAAACGGATTGCAGCTGAATTGAAAGCCAAGGAAGATGAAGCTCGTCGTATTCGTGAAGAACATTGAGCCTTTTACCAATCTACTAGAGACGTTAAGAGTTTTAAGGAGTTCTGAGCTAAGCGCAGTAAAAATGTAGCAGACAAGAAGCAACTAATCGAAGCCTTAAAGCTTTCCTTCCAAGCCAAGCAGAACCCTACTTTCGAACTGTTAACCAATGCCTTTAGGAATGCTATTAATTGGTATTACAACGATAAAAAACACGATGAAGAAGCAAAACGTACAGCATTTGGTAGCGGCGGCATTTCCTTTGCTCAATCAGGTCTTAACGGCATCTTTATGCCTAACTGGTTACGTTGGGAATTAATCAACAGAGCTAATATTCAACTTCAATTACAAAATGTCAAAGTAAGGGAAAACAACTTTGAGGTTTATGGTTGAGGTGTGCCTGTTTCGATTAATTGGAACGACCACAACAACGGCATTAATTACAGAGCAACCACTCCTTGAACTTATGGTTTTGAAATAACCATGAATTACAAAGGTAGCTATGGGTTAAAAGGGATTTACTGAACTTTGGCTAACTGGGGTCTTGGTGGCATTCCGCCAGAATGGAGTGGTGACATGGAATTGAAGTTCCAAATTGATGGTAAGCTAGCTAACTGGATTACCCAAAAGCAAGATTACCCTGGTTCGTTATTCCAATTTCAAAATGACAAACTGTTGTTTACCCTACACGTAGTGCAACGTATTACCGTTAAGGATCAACGTTTCATGAACCTGCTAAAGAAACAGCAATTGGATGTGATTGAACCTTGAGGTGGTGAAATTAAAGTACCAGTTGTGGATTTAGCGAGCTACCTCCACTTCTTAATTTTGGCAGATAAATAATTAAGCCAACATTAATTTCCAATAAGGCACACTAAAAGTAAGCTTGGTTAGTTTGAAACAGTTTTTAACTTAGTTAAAGTTATTTACAACAGCTTATTGCAGTTTCTTTCACCAACCCGTTTTGAGTTCAAACTAAAAAAAAAAAAAAAACTAGAATTTTCTGAATTTAAATTTTCCGTTGCTTCTTTTATTTTGTCTGCATTTCGTAACCTGTAAGTTAATTTATTTCTTTTAGTCACACTGACAAGAATCTTTGAAATCTTCGAAAAACTTTCACTTCAAGACGCAAGCGTTTTTGCTGTCTTTATTTTCAGCAACGCTAACTTTTAGCGTTTTTCTAGTACCCACCTTATCACAGAACGGTTCAGCTAATGATCCACATGCTGTTAATTTAAATAGCAGTAGCTTTGATAAGCGACACAACAAGAGTTACTTATTGCAGCGCAACTCGTCTTTTAGTCAAACCGAGTTCGAAACGATTACAAGTCGCACTGATTGAGAACAAAACTTTAGCGAGTTCCAAAATAAGTTTGCTGACCAACTTATTGATCCCCAAGCTTTTACTCTCATTGATGTTTATAACCTCTTTAGTGGGTTTCAACAAAAAGCCCAAGCTTTAGTAAATTTAGCAAACAACTTACAAAAACGGGCGGATACGGCTAACGAGATTTTTCCCGTAGAGGACAAAAACACGATCCCTAAAGTACCAGAAGGTTTCTTTAGTTTTTTTGGTGAAGATTACTTCCCAAGATTAACACCACGTGGTTTAAATATTAGTGATACGGTTGCTTCTTTGTTTAATGACTACAACTTAAATTCAATTAAGTTAAAAGCGTTTAACTTGCAGTTGCTCAAACAAAACGACATTGTTTTAAAGAACAAGGTGCGCTATAGTTTTGCCATCGAAATGAAATTTCATACCGTTTATGTTGGCAAAAATACCAAAATTGACCTTGATTTTGCTCTGCAAGCTCAAACGAATAACTTTAGCTCTTTAGAGGAATTACGTGAAAGTTTTACTAATAGTGGTCAAACACTCTCAACCCAATTGTTCTGAAAACCAGTAATAGATAAATTAATTACTGATGAGGGCAATGACTTAACCACAATTGCAAGAACAGCGATTGGTGAAAACCTGTTTGATCTTAAGGTTAACTTAACTGATTCAGTAATTGATGGAACGGTTTTAACTAAAGCTCGCAAATCGTTTGAGGAACGCATCCTCAATCCATTCATTGAACAACGTAAGGAAGCAAAACGCATTCATGATGAAGAACAAGCGCGTTTAGAACGTGAACGTAAACAGCTTGAAGAAGAACTTAAAGGTAAAGAAAAGAAAGTTCAAGAGTTAATTAGGGAAAAAACACGCTTTCTTAGTTCATTCAATAACGTTAAAAGTTTTAAAGATTACTGAAAAGGAAAAGGTAAAAACGTTGAAATTAAATCGCAACTTATTGAAGTACTTAAACTGGCCTTTAAGACTGATAGAAACAGAACTTTTATTTTCCTTACCGATGCTTTTAGAAATGCTGTTGATTGGTACTACAACGCCAAAAAGGATGATCAAGATTCCAAGAAAAAAGCCTTTGGTGATGTTGGCATTGAATTACCAAAACTAGGTGTTGATGGAATCTTTATCCCTAACTGGTTACGCTGAGAGCTAAAACACAGAGCTAACTTAAAGTTGAACCTGCAATCGGTAACTACAAAAGATATTCACAATGACATTAATGGTTGGGGTGTACCAAAACAAATTTTCTGAAATGAAGCCAAGAACGGTATTGAGTTTAGACAAACCTATCCGTTTAAATATGCTTTCCAAATCAGAATGAAATACACCGGTGATTATGGACTTAAAGGTATTTACTGAACTTTAGCAAATTGAGGACTTGGTGGAATTCCTCCAGAATGGAAGGGTGAAATGGAATTAGTGCTCAATGTTGACGGACAATTAGCAGATTGAATTACTTCCAAAAAGGACTATCCTGGAACCTTATTCCAGTTTAGGGATGACAAGCTGTTATTTACTCTACACATTACTCAGTGGATTAATGTACAGGATCAACGCTTTAAAGGATTATTGAAGAAACAACAGCTCGATGTATTAGAGCCTTGAGGTGGTGACATTAAAGTGCCAGTAGTAGACTTAGCGAGCTACCTCCACTTTCTCATTTTAGCGGATAAGAGCTAATTTCGATTTAGCTAACTTTTGCAATATTTCACAAGAAAGAACTAAAATACTACGTACAAATTACATTTTCCCTGTTTGTTGTAGTACTTTGTTGTGGTTGAAAGTTAATTCTTAATTGATTTCGTTAGTTTAATAAGTAATTTAGTTAGCTTATTTCTCAACTAAATTGAAAGCAACTAAAAAAATTCGCTTCAAAACAAAAGCGTTTTTGCTGGCTTTTTGTACCACTACTGTAACTTTAGGCGCATTTTTATTTCCTACATTAACTCAAAAAGGTTCTAGTGCTGACATTAATACTTTAGCACTACACAATAAAAGTTTAGCTAGAGCCCATAATGACAGCTACTTGGTCAATCTTGCTAACGCATCTACTTTTAGTGAGGAAGAGTTAGCTGTAATAGCGAAAAATAAGGATTGAAAGCACAACTTTGAACAATTTGAAAAGGACTTTGTCAAACAAGCTTTAAGTCCAAAAACATTAGGTTTAATTGATGTTTATAACCTTCTTAGTGGTTTTAAACAAAGTGTGCAAAACACGGTTAATTTAATGAATCAACTTCAAGCAGAAATAAATGCAGCTAATGCTGTGTTTCCTGTTTCCGACAGCACTAAAATTCCTAAAGTGTCACAAAAGCTTTTTGGTTTACTTGGTGATGGTTTCTTTCCGCAATTACATCCAAAGGGTTTAAAGATTGCTGACAATATTGCTGCATTATTCGATCAATATAACCTTAAGTCGATTGCACTCAAAAACTTTGATTTAAATTTAGAGCGAAAAAACGACATAGTCATTCAGGGCAAAGTTTGTTATAGTTTTTCCATCCAAATGGATTTTGCAACTATTTATGAAGGTGATGGTAGCACGATAGATTTACAGTTTGCACTCAACGCATCCACTACTAATTTTGCCAATCTAACAGATTTACAAGACAGTTTCTGACAATCTGGTAAAGATTTAAATACCCAACTGTTTTGAAAACCATCAGTGCATAAGCTAATTTCAAACGGCACAAATGATTTAACTACACTTGCTCAAACTGCTTTAGGTGATTCTTTATTTGATACTAAAGTTAACCTGACAGAATCAGTTATTGAAATAAATAACCAAACAGATGTTGCAACTAAATTTAGGGAAAAAGTACTCAATCCTTTCAAGCAAGAAAGAGAAAAAGCACATGCTGAGCACGTTGAAAAGTTAAGGAAACTAGAAGAGGAGCGTAAACTTCAAGAAGCAGAGGCCAAAGCAAAAGCAGAGGAAGTTAAAAAACTCGAAGCAGAAAGAGAAGCTTTTAACAAATCTCTAACAGCTGCATCAGAATTCAAACAATATTGAAGTAAGAAGAACAAAGATGTCACTGATAAAAAACAGTTAGCAGAGGCTTTAAAAATCTCCTTGGAAGCAGATAGAAACAGAACTTTCAGTTTCTTAATTGCTGGATTTCGAACTGCCATTGATTGGTATTACAACGCTAAAAAAGAAAATAACGATGCGAAGCAAAAGGCCTTTGGTAGTCAAGGAATCCAATTCCCTAAAGATGGTTTAAATGGAATTTACATGTCCGATTGATTGCGCGGTGAACTTACTAGCAAATCCAACATCAATCTAAAGATTAAGGAATTAAAAGTTCAAAATAAAATTGAAAGTCCAACCATTAATTGAATAGATGGTGTTGGAATAAAACAAGATAAAGCTAATCCCTTTAATTATCGATTTGAAGTGGACATTAAATATACCGGTGGTTACCAATTGTATGGTTTCTATGCTTTTGCAGCTTTATTTACTAAATTCCCAAGCTCTTGAAGTGGTGAAATGAACTTAAAGTTCATTGTTGATGGATCAATTCCAGTTTACACCGTTGCTAAAAAAGACTATCCTGGTTCTCTCTTCCAGTTTAATGACAAGGATGAATTGTTATTTACATTGTATGTCAAAGAACAGATTTCATTTGCCGATCCAAACTTTATGAATTTATTGAGAGGACAAAACTTGCATGATTTAGAACTAGTCACCGGAGCTACCAAACCACCGGTAGTTGATCTAGCCAGCTATTTACACTTTGTTCTTTTAAGCGCTTAAATCTAAACGGATAAAATTAACTAGTAATTAAACTTTTTGGTTTTCTATTCACTGAAACAAACGTTCTTGATAGTATTGCATTTGCTTTTTGCGCAATTCTATTTCTTTGTATATTCCTCAATTAGAATTTGCAAAGATATAGTAAAGTGGATCCAAAGTGGCAGCAATTTCTTGTTGTTTTTTTAAAGATGGAATATAAACCTGATATTCTTTAAACTGTGCCATGGTTAACTGTCCTGTGCCAGAACCTTGTTTGTGGAATTTAGTCGCTTTTAAAGCATGAAACAAAAACTTAATATTAAATTCTGGCTTAGGAATAAAGCAAATTAGACTAACAGCGGGTAAGTAGGAAAAATCACGGTAAAAAACAGCACCAATTGTGCCTCTTGCACTAACTGTAATTGATTTTTCAGCAATTCTAAACGTTTTGCTGTAGCCTAAAAAATCGTCTGCTTTGCGACTATTAGAAAGAATAGGGTATTTATAAACTTGATCCTTTTCTTTTTGGAAATCACTTGGCTTTTCACCGCCAACTAAAATCTTTTTAGCTATATCTTTGAGTTTAAAGAGTTTGTATTCTTCACCTTGTGAATGTTTAGGATTGAGTAGATAATCACTGTAAAATGCGTATTGCTTTTGTCGTTTAATTAATTCAGCTTTTAACTGGCTGCTTAATTCATTAAAAGATTTGAGAAAATGAGCAATTTTTTCTTGAACTTCTAGAGGTGGAAAATCTAAGGAGATTTCAGCTACCACATTTCGGTTTAATTTAGGTCTTGATCCCAAATTATGGACAAATTGAGGTGTTTTTAAACTTAAAGCAAAAGCTAAAAATTGAGCGTTAATTTCCTTGTTTCTTACTTTTAAAACACCACAGTCTTGTGATGCACTAAATTTGCCATTACGATAGAAAACAACGCCAGCATAGCCGTTAGTGGTTCAGGTAACATATTCACCAGCAAAATCGTAAGTATTAATAAAACCTAACTCACCGTTATTGGTAGTAGCGGCAGAATAAACAGGATATTTTCCAGAGTTATTTTTAATGTATTCCTTAGTGATACCACGACCACGTTGAATGTCGCAAATATCTTTGATTTTGTAAGTCCTAATTTGCACAACAATAAAAGTTTAATTTCTTTTAAAAGGCTTTAAAAGAGCTCTTGCAAACAGTTAATTTTATTGTGTTGCTGATACTTTTAAAGGTAAATCAAGAATTTTGAAAAACTGCTTTTGAATTAAATGTCACTACCTAATGTAGCGGTAAAGTTTTGGACGAATTTATTGAAGTCTGCTTTGGAACTAACTGCAGCATTGAAAGTAGCACCAATTGCATCACGGAATTTTCCACTCCTAAAGTCACTTGGATCACTGTAGCTTACTATTTGATTTTGACTAATTTGTTTGAAGAGTTCCAAAGCTTTTTCAGCATAGGTATTAGTTCTCTGTTGCGTTTTACTGTTCTTACCTTTTTCTGTTTTTGTATCGTTTTTGTCAAAGATTTCTTTTAAGGGCAGAATGTAAGAAGCGGATTCCGCAAAGAACTCAGCAGCAGTTTGTTTTTCGCTTGATCCTTTCTTATCTCTACTTTGTTTTTCTCAAGTTTGCGGACTGTTTAAGAATCAATCTACGAACTTTTGCGTTTCTGCATTTTCCTTTTCGTTAGCATGAATGCCAATGATGTTAGGTCCTTGGGTAATTGTCACTTTCTTGGGATCACCATTTAGATACTTTCCAGGGGCAGGCAAAACAATCGCTTCTTCACTTTGTAAGGTGCTAGATTGGTTTAAAGTTTCTGCTTTAGCACCTACAATAATCTTACGGTCATAGTTTTCACCATTAACTCTATCTATTGCGAAAATGTTTTTGCCATCTTCGCGAACACTATCAGTTGTGGTGTAACCGATAACTTTACTGCTTTCTTTTTTAGTGCTTTTTGCTTTATTACTTGTAATTGCAGCTTTAGTTGCTTCAGCAGTTTGTTCTTTATTTTCTTCTTTAGCTGCACTTTTAAGCTTTTCGATAACGTTCTTATCTTTGATTAAGATAGCATTATCACCTGCAGTTTTTCCATCTGGAATTTTTGTTTCATAAAGGTAAATAGTCTTGTTATTGTTAGATTTTTTACCCTGATTTTGGCTACTTTCTTTACCACTATTTTTATTACTTTTAACTTCTTCTTTAGGCTTACTGTCATCCTTGACTTCGAAAGTTCCTAAGAGATTTTGTTCGCCATTGGTACTATTTCCTTCATTTGTTTGGCCATTTTCTCCATTTTTTGATGGTGCTTTAATTTCTTGAGTAAACCGCGGATACTCAATAAAGCTATCACCAAAATTTAAACGCTTTGCACTTTTACCGGCAAACGAATAGAAGAAACCGGAAGTAGAGGAAATGCTGTAAGCTAATTGGTGGAACTTTTGGAAGTTTGATGAGTAAGATCCACCCTTATTCACAAAGATACCATTTTTGTCAATTAAGCCTTTGAAATCACCAAATACTTTTTGAAGATTTTGGTAAGAAGTCCCTTTATTCTTAAAGTTACTAAAGTCAGCGCGACCATTTTCAATCTTGTAAAAGAAATTATTGTAATCCCCGCCGCCAGCTGCAAAAACAGAGGTAAACAATGAGTTGGGCGTACTGTCGACTCCAAGTATGCCCTGAATGTCATTACCTTTTTTGTTGCTATTTTCGTGTATCTTCTTAAAAGATTTAGCTACTCTAGTAGAAAAATCAAGTAAGTCATGTCAATTTTCGAAGATGCTCGCTTTAAATTCAAAATTTTTAAGAACACCATCTACTTCTTGGTATTCGCCTCAAGATTTTTTAACTTGATCATCACTATTTTTAGTGTCTTGGGAATCATCTGTTTTTTCTTGAGTTTGTTTTAGTTGTACAAGCGAAAAAGTTGCACTTTTATTATCTTTCTTCTTACCTTTTCCTTTTTCATCGCTTTTACCGTTAGCTTTTGCAGAATCTTCTATCTTTTTCCATAAACTACTTGTTTCAGTATCAGTTGCTACTGTTAAAGTGCCACTGCTGTTTTTTCCTTCAGAAGAACTTGTCATTTTTTGGTTTAAAGTACCTTCTTTCTTTTTAGCGTTGTTCAAAATATAGTGCAACACCGGTCCGTTGATCGATAAAACTTCGGTGGATAAAGAAACCGGAATACCGTAAATTCCTGGTTTAGAAATTGCACTAATGCGGTTGTTGAAATCTAAAAAACGGGGTGATAGTTTGTCAACCTTTACATTGTCAAACGGCAGTTCCATACCAACACGACCTAAAGTTGAAACTAGATCAGGGTAGTTTAAGATTAAGTTGTAAAAGTTAGTGGTGTCTTTAACGTTGACTCGGGTTTGTAAATCGCTACGACCGCCATCATAACCACCAGCGATTTGGGTAATTTCAATAGGGTAATCACCAGGTTTTTTAACTTCGTTATATTTTTTAACAATTGCTTGTAAGGCTTTTGATGCACTTTTAGAAGTTAAAGAGGAAGCCAATTTAATCTTGCCATCATCAACTTGATCAAATTTACCCTTTGTACCACAGGCAGCCAAAATGGCAGAAAGACCTAGAAAGCCACTAAAAAAGATGGCACCATACTTAAATTTCATAAACACTAAAAACCCGAAATTTGGAGAAATATTAACAAAGTTTGTACTTCTTTAACTCTTGAAATTTATTAGATCCTGTGTGGTAAAAATAAAAGCTTTTAAGATGAAAATTTAATCTCTTTTAAATAAGAAAAAAGCCAAGATGAAAATTGCTTAGTTCATTTTGTTATAGTTTTTGGTTTGTAATTTCTATTTGCAAGGAAATTTTATCCATTCAAAATGGTCAAAACTTAAGTAAAAATACCAACAGCTATGCATTAACTGCTGGTATTTTTATGCTGCTAGCTTTTTCTCTGCTCTTTTAAGAATTCAATAAACTGATTTAAAAACAATTCAAGCTCTAAAGACATTTTATCTGGCTTCCTTTGAGTGTTTGAATCTTTGTCTTTAATGTTCATCGTTACATAAATTTCATTAACTCCATCAGCAGTGTGCTTATTACTTAATAAATAAGACAAAATTTCAGAATCACTTAATACTTCTATCATTCTTTCAACAGAAGCTTTCTCTGTAACCTTTACTTTTTTAATGGTCAAATCCTCCTTTCTTTTGATTTTTTAAAAAGTAACTAACGCTTGCAACTCGGTTGCCAACAGGGATCAGATTCTTTACTGATCAATTTCAAAAATTAAAGATTTGCATTTTGCTCCTCCACTAAATAAATTGAAATGAGCTTTTGGAAGTGCCAACAAAATTGCAAAAAAGTTTTATACAGCTTGAAAATGAATAAAAATACCAACAATTGGCAATTATGAGAACCACTCAGATCGAGATGTTTATCAGTGATAGTTGTTAATAAATGATTGAAAATTTCAGTTTTTTAATTAATGTTCAAACCGAAATTTCAATTAGCTTTCCGTTTTTAAAGTTGCTTTTCCAAAAAAAAAAAAAAAAACAAAATTAAAGAGTTATTTTTACTGTTGATGCGCAAAAAGAGATTGTTGTCAAGGATTTCCTTTAGTTCTCTATTTTTATTATGTGGAACAGTTTTAAGCGCCTATACTGGCATCCAAGCAGATCTCAGAAATCTTATCAAGGAAACCACCAAAAAAGACATTGATGTTTACAAGGCAATTAAAACTACAGAAGGAAAAAAGAACATAATAACTTCTTTAAAGAAATCTTACGAAGTTAATCCGAAAGATACAACAAAATTGTTGTTAGACGCCTGAAAACAGAGTTTTGAAAAGGGCGAATTAGGTATTCCGGATCTTGATTTTGAAGATGTAATTTATCCCAAAACCAGTGAACCTTTTAAGTTTGAGCGAAAGGTTGATCATTTTCAAATGACATACCAAAGTTTTAAGGGTTTGTCAATTGAAGCTAAGTTGAGCTATAACTTTAATTGGTTTGGAGATTATTCTTCAGGTGGTTTCACTGCTAAGAAAGGTGACAAGCATTATTTTGATCTTTTCCTTAAAATTAAATCTAATTCTGATCCAAAAAAACAATTTACTACAGAAAAATTTCTTACTAAAGAAGAAAAAAATAAAGTTAATGGAAAAGAAATTACAAGAAATTTAGAGTGAATTGAGTTTAGCGCTTCACTTAGCTGATTAATAAAAGGCAAAGATGATGTTAGTCAAAAAAGTGTGAAACAATTTTTGAGTAGCTATGCTAATAATACCAGCGGCTACTCAAGAGATATTAATCTCTTTATTTACTTGGAATATTTAATTAAGTAATTGATTTCAATTCATTAGATGTCCGTCTTTCGCCTTGATAAGATGACTTTTTATTTCTGGGCTTTAGTTATTTGGACTCAAGTTTGTCTATTCTTTTTTCCATCTTGTCCAAGCGATCACTCATCTTTTGCAGCGTTTGCAAAATTAATTGCAGGGTTTCTCCCTGTGCTTTAATTTGTTCGCCGTGAATTTGAACAATTTCAACTAATTTATCAACCTTATTTTCAATCTTTATGAGTCGCTGATTGTTGGAATCTTTATATTCCTGAAATTGTTCTTGGGTTACGTATTTAACTTTCACAGGTGGTTTAAGTTTATATTTTCGCAATTCATAAGTTCAAACTCCAACTGTGCCATCACCATACTCTTCTTTTTCACCATCAAAGTGCTCTTTGCCAGTTTTACGGATTAAAGCTTTGTATTCCTTTTCGGAAATTTTCTCTTTCATTAAGCAATACCTCCTTTCTGAAAGAGGTTGGGAAAACTACAACTTGCAGTAGTGCTGCCAACTAAGTTCAGCTGTTTTGCTAAATTAATAAAAACATTACACATAACGGTTTTTGTGCTTACACTAACTAAATTACTTAAAGTTAGTAAAGACACCAAAATAACTTCAAAACTTTTTTGAAAGTAAAAGTTCCTATTAATAGTTAGAAGGGATTACAAACCCAAATTGCAAAAATATTCAAACTCTTTGGCGACTTTGAACATCTGTCTCAATTTATTTAGTGGGAGCAGACAGAGTGACTTGTGTTGAAAAAACGAGCCTGCTCCCGCTGATTTAAATAAAATTTAGTAAATTCATAGTTTTGCCTCTACATCAAACTAACACCTTGCGTTAGTTTTCCAATCATCAAAAAATATTTTGGAGCTGTCTGCCTCTTACCTCTGGGTAGATGGCTTTTTTATCGCCATCATCCCCATAACTGTTTAAGGGCGAAGCATTAATTAAGGAGGCAATCTTTGCACTCGCCTTACTATCATCCTTAACGGGATACTTGGTTTGCACTTCTTCGTTATTCTGACTCCCCCCTTTCATCCCACTCACCGGGGTCACATAAGCAAAGGTGTCGAGCAGGGTAAACAAGTCGTTAATCGGGCCGTTCAGTCCGGCCGTGTTTTCCACCAGGTTGTTGTACCCCCCAGCACTGTCCAACCCGGCCGTGGTCGACCAGGCGAGCGCTTGGTCTTTGGTGGAAGCGTTCGAATCAGTCGTCATATCATACCCCACCGCGCCCGCTTTGAAGGCCGCAAAGACGAGGTGGTCTTGGACAACGTCAAGGCCGGCGATGAGGTAAGCTGGCTGAGTTAAGCCTTGACTCTTGAAGTTTGTCAAGGAAGAATTTGAGTCATCTTTAAAACCAAGCTGATTCTCCACAAACTGCTTCTGCTTGTCGGTGCCCCAGTTCAACTCGGTGTGGGCTCATCAAGTCGCCCTCCCGGACGTGGTTCGCTCATCCACGACCCAATACCACAAACTCGGTACCGCGTTTGAACCCATCACAACGATCTGGCCATTTAAGTAAGCGAGTTGGGACGTGGAGGTGTGGTATAACTGTGTTATTACATTCGGCAGATCTTCATTTGTAGAAGACGATTGCCGGGTCGCTGCTTGGACTGAAACACCACCACCAGCACGGGTAGCGATTCCAGTACTTGGTTTACCAGGTCACGTTTCCAAAGATGGCACTATCACCCCCATCTGGTGCAAGGCCTGGGCGGTGTTTAAATATTTTTGGAATTTGTTGTCGGTTGTGCCTTGGCCTTGAGAACCAGAAGAGTCACTTTTTTGGACAGCAACAGTAGTGGAGCGCTGGGCAAGCGATACCAATCCACTGTTATGACCTGATTGCTGACTGTCTGTGACTGCAGCCATTTGACTCTCGGTTGAGCTCACCAACGGGGCATCTCCTTTGGCCTCACTCGCCCCGGAAGTGATTCACCCATCTTTATCCTTCCCCTTGCCATCCTTCGTCGAATCCAGGGGTTCATACACCGGTCAAGCTTCATTTAACTTCCGGTACGCGCGGCCCTTGTCGAGCTTAAAGCCGGTGACGGCCTTGGGGGCGGGGTTGTTGGTGAGGTTTTTTTGGGAGGCTTGTTGGTTTCATTGAGTGGTTTGTTCCAACCCATGCACCTTGTCCTGAGCAACCCCATTCACCCGGGCTAACCCCGCATTGGGCGTGTAAGGGGTCACGGGTTGTTCGACGAGGAGGTCTTGGAGGGTTTTGTAGAGGGAGCCCTTACCATTGGAACCTTGATCGTCGGAACCCTGACTTTCCTGCTTAACGTAGGGCAACGCCAACTTAATCTTCCGTTCAAACACCCACGTGGCCTTCGGGGCGGCTTTAAAGATGAGGATGTAGCTGGCGAAGTCTTCTTGGGTGGAATTAGATGAAGTTCCTGATTGATCGCCAGCTTGCTGTAAGGCTTGTTGGGACTTGGTGGTATCAAAACTAAGGGCATTTTGGTCTTGGCCATTACTCTCAGTGCCTTGTTGGCTCGAACTATCTTGAAACTTCACCCTGACCAACGCTGAACGGACCAGCGCCACCAACTTGGTATCCTCCACCCGCTTTCAGTCCACGAGTTCGTATGAGGGGTGTAAATTGGCCGCCTTCACTACATCCAGCCCCCCATTGAGCGGTGTCGTAAAGGGCGTGTAGGGGGTGTACTAATATAACCTATAGACCTATTTATTAATTTTGTTAGTTAATTAAGACAAACAAATCCCAAACACCAAAAGCGCTTGCTCGAACCAGGTGAGGTTGCCAATGTTGGCGAAGTACGCTTCAAACGGGAGGGCGATCGGGGCCGACTTGTCGGAGTCAGCTTCCTTTTGAAAGCCCTGCTTGGTGTTTTCGGAGTTATCCACATCAAACCCGGTCTTTTCGTTATCCGCGACCGTCTGCCCGCCATCAAACCACTCGGGGTGGCGGCGCGGGTTGAAGAACCCGGTGGTTTGGAGCAAAACATCGCGCGCCTTTCAGTCCCACAAACCGTGGTGGTTTCACTTGGGCGTTCTTCAACTGGGCGGATAGTTCGCGGTCATCACCTTGGGATCCAAGTGATCAACGCGGTCAATGGCGGTACGGTTGCGTGCATAAGGCGCATCGTACAGAATGAGGATCGAGGCGGCGAATTTGGCGGGGTCGTTGTGAATTTGCTCAGTCGTTAACCACGGCGTTCAGGGGGTGGGGGTGCCATCTTGGGTGCCTGATCCCGAACTGGAAGGGGCAGTACCAAAATCGTCCGCCTTGAGTTGGACTTGCTGGTTGTTATTGGAGCCCCGTTTAATCGGGGCGTTGGCTAAATCATTAGATTCAAGTTCCACCTGTTCGGTGCCTTGGTCACCGGAGTTGCCCTGACTCCCGGATTTCTTTTTCACCGCCACCTGCAACGCCTTGACTTTGTTTTCATTTGACGAACCCCCACGTTGGGTGGTGGAAGTGCTTGAAGATCCATTGGAAGACTTGGATTCATAGCCCTGGAGTTTTTCATTGCTCTTCGCGGTGTCCGCCTCGGCGTTTTTCACCTTCAGCCCATACGCGCCAATGGTGGTGTTTTGTTGACCGGAGCCTGACGAACTCCCTTGGTTAGGGAGCGCTAACCCCCGCTGCAACTGCTCATAGTACACCACGCTGCGCGGCACGAGTAAAACGGCAAACCGATAAGGATTGGAGGGGTCTTGGGCCACCTCGACGGGGACCTTATCCTTGACCTCGTTTCACTGTTGGGGTGCAGCCCCACTCAGCCCAAAGCCGCCAAAGGGGTTAAAGGTGATCTGCCCGGTTTGGTCGCGCGTGGGCGTTTGTGGGTTTAACTTCGAAAAATCGAGGTCGTATAAGGCGCGCCCGGCGAGGTCATACCGGCGTAACGCAAAGGTGGTGGCGGTGGTCAAGGTGGCCTCGGTTCGGGTGGGATCATACGTGGTTTGTTGGGTGTTACTACCGGCAGTGATGCCCTTGGCAATGTTATCGCGCACTAAGGCCCAAGCGCCGGGGTTTTCACCCGTGAGGGGGAGGGGAAAGTAGCAAAAACTAAATTAAAATTTTTGACGCTTTTTAAAACCCAACTCAATTTATTTAGTGGGGGCAGGAAAACGAAAATTTTGTGTTGAAAGCCTAATTTTCTGTTCCCACACTTATTTGATTAATGTGTTTATTTTTTATGTCTTAATTTATTTATGTTAACGCAATGGCTTTCAGCACAATTGATGTATCTCTTTTTTTAAAAGAATAAAGGTCATATATTCCTTTCATTCAAATCACTAAAAGTTACAACTTGCTGTTAATTTCAAAATCGCCAAAAAGCCGTCTGTTTTTTTCACCTTGGGCAGATGGCTTTTTTATTTATGTGAATTGAAAAAAATACCAACAGCGCCGCATCTTTAGGTTTCACTGTTGGTATTTTTATTTCTGAGCATTGGTTATTTGGACTCAAGTTTGTCTATTCTTTTTTCCATTTTGTCCATTTTTACTTCCATTTTGTCCATTTTTACTTCCATTTTGTCCATTTTTACTTCCATTTTGTCCATTTTTACTTCCATCTTGTCCAAGCGATCGCTCATCTTTTGCAGCGTTTGCAAGATTAGCTTTAAGGTTTCGCCCTGAGCTTTTTGCTCGATTTGAAGTTCTTTAATTTGCTCGCCCTGTTTTTCAACAGTTTGAGTTAATTTGTTGATTTGTTCACCGTGAAGAAGCACAACTTGAACTAATTGATTGATTTGCTCGCCTTGTTTTTCAACAGTTTGAGTCAATTTGTTGATTTGTTCACCTTGGGCGGCCAAAGTGGTTTCAATCTTTGTAAGTCGTTGGTCGTTTGAGTTTTTGTACTCGTTAAACTCTTTACGCGTTACGTATTCCGTGTTCACTGGTATAACCGGTTTGTTAAGTTTAAATTGTCTGTTGAATTTGCCAGAGAATTCCACACTGTTGTTATCTTTGTCAATGATATATCAACCTGAAAAAGTGCCCTTTTTGGTCTTTTTCACCATGTCATGGAATTCTTTTTCGTTATAAAACGGAATTTTCTCTTTCATTAAGCCATACCTCCTTTCTTTGAAAGAAAGAATTTAAATGAATTTGGGAGCTTAGCTTGAGCTTGCATTAGCAACGCCGCAAAGGCGTATTTTTTATTTGTTTTCATTGTTGTGTTTTCACTAAATAAATTGACCAGTTTATTGAGAAGCGCCAACAAAACTTGCAAAAAGTTTGGACTAAACAAAGGAACAAGTTGCAATTGGTCTTGTTTTAAAAAGCGGTGAAGCCTCGCTAATTTAACTAATTTCATACTTTTTGGGTATTCGTTCACTAAATTGCTTAAAGTTGGTAAAGACACCAAAATAACTTCAAAACTTTTTTGAAAGTAAAAGTTCCTATTAATAAGAAAAGTTCCTATTAATAGTTAGTGACCACTCACCCGTTCAACGGGGGAGAGATCCACGCCAGATTGACCTGAGCCTGAAGAACCCCCTCCAGCACCCCTACCACTAAACACACTACTGAGGTTACCACTACTCCTCCCAAATACCGGTGTCGTTGTTTTGAGCGATTGGGGCTGGGGCTGGGTGGAATGGTCTGTACCAAAGCTTTGGCGCAGCTTGGTGCGAACCTGGTTGGGGTCCAACAGGTTTTTTAAGCCCTGGTCGAGTTGGGTCGTGCTTTCGACTTTCTTAGGTTTAATAAAATGGAGGTAGGGCGAATTGTTTTGGGAATTGGTTTGACCCGAACCTTGAGTGGAAGCCTTGTACAAATCCTTGTCGGTATAGCTAATTTGGTACGCGAGGGCATTCGGGTGCTCCGGTAAGGTAGCCCCTGTTGCGGTGGTGGTGGTACTACTTGTAGCTGCTTGCGCGGCCAACTGAGCTTGATCCGCCCACACCCCCTTGAAATCCCACACACTCTCCACGCGGCCCAGCCGGTTGACCCAACTGCCACGAAAGGCCGCTCAGGGCCGCTTGGCCCAAATTAACTCCCTTTGGGTCGCTTCACTTACATCGAGACCCGTTAACTGGAGCCCGAGGTAACCAGCGCGGGGTTTGATAAAGTCCGTGAACGTAACTAACCACCCGCCGAGCTGGAAGCTGAAGCTGGTGCCACTGACAACGAGGTTACCAACGTCTTGCGGCGTTCAAGCCAACCCGGGGGTGATCAGCACAGCCTTCGACGTTGTGTTTGTGCCACTTTGTTCGGGAATTTTAAAACCGATACCGGGTGAACTGGTCGTGTTGGACCCCGAACCACTCGCTCGCGTGTTCCCAAAATAGGTTTCCACCAACGCCGGATTCAACAACCCATTCACCTCACCGTAAGCGGGGAGGTTCAGTTTGGTTTGGTCCGACTGTAAGTCGGTGTAGGACCATTTTTGGTCCTCCGCCTTAAACTTACTGTTATCATCTTGGCCGGACTTATTAACCAACACCGGGATGCTGCCCAACAGGCCGCGCAGGAACAGCTGGGCGCGCTGCGCGTTGTTCTTGTTGGTGAATGACAGCGCGTTCGGTCAATCAGCGGTGGGGGTGAGGTTGGGGGGGAGGTTGGTGTAATTCGTCAAGTTGTCCCCTGAAGTGGCTTCTTGAACGCTTGTTTTCACCTGACCGTTTTGATCAACTTTATCAGCCTGAAGCCCATCAGGATTCCCCGCGGAAGTATTTGTACCTGAAGAACTGCCCTGCCCACTCCCACTGCCCGTAGCACTCGTGAACTTGGTGTCATTGGCATTGCCGGTTGAACCACTTGTAGTCTTATCATTCCTTCACCCCGCCCCCGTTCAGAGCTGGAGGTTGGCTTGGTCGAGGGTGGGTCATTTGGGAATATTGTTCCCCGTAGTCGTCGTCTGACTGCCCCCGAGGGTGCCCTGGACATTCGCTTTGAGGCCAACGCCGACATTCGAAAACGTCGGGAGAAAGGAACGCGAACCACTTGTGTTCGTACTAGTTCCGCTGGACGACCCCGCGCTGGTTTGAGGCGCGGTTATATCATCCACACCCCGGTGGTTATTCCCATACCTGTACCCATTCCCAATCCAGGGAATATAGTCCAACACCTGGTCGAGCACCGACCCCGCGAGGTTGAACCCGGTGGAGAAACGGGAAAGCGTGGGGGAGAAGTGCTATATAGTATTAGAGTAATTCTACTGCTTTAATTCAAAACCTGATTTTCGCCACACTAGGGTCACTTTGTCTTGCTGTGGTACGCGTTTTAGCCAGTGCTTAAAGTAGTTTGCACTAGCACAAAAAGCTTTGCCACTGTGGATTAAACTCAAACCCTTTTGATCTAATTCCACTGTTACACGATCCACAGGTTCAAACAGTAAAACCTCATCTGGTTGCATTGCTCCTAGTTGTTCCTCTTCTATCGTAAAGTTAAAGCTCCTAATGGCTTGTAAATCATTAAAGTGAAAGAAGTCATGGTCACCATTAAAGCTAAAGTGCACGAGGTCATACCGGTTCAAGAAGTTTTCTTGAACCAGTTCCAATAAGCTTTGGTAGGGTCGCACACTCGCTTTACGTTTGCTAGCGGAAAACAGATCGAGTAAGTTAGGTAATAACCAAAACACCCCGCCCAACCAGTTCACTTTAATCTTCTTGCTTAGTATTTTGTCCATAGTAAGCATCTTTACCATGTTTGCGGTTATAGTGCTTTTGTTGTAACGCTGGGTTTGCTTCTTTCATGTGGGGATTGATCATTTGGGTATATAAGGCCATTTGGGCCACTTGTTCTAAAGTTAACGCCCGGTCCACTGCATCCTTGCCATTCTTATTGGACCAAACAAACGAACCGTGTTCTTTGACTAAGATGGCCGCACAAGCATTGACATCAACCTGGTTGTTTTTGAGGTGTTCCAGAATGACTAAACCAGTATTATGTTCATAAGCTCCATTAATTTCACTGTCACTTAAAGCCCTAGTACACGGGATTGGTCCAAAGAAGTTATCAGCATGGGTAGTACCAAGACAAGGAATCGGCTTATCGGCTTGAGCAAACGATGTCGCTAAAGTAGAGTGGGTGTGCACAATAGCTTTAATATCTGGACAATGTTTGTACATTAACGCATGGGTTGGGGTATCACTTGAT